>NZ_FMIF01000013.1:0-170809 GCF_900095615.1 Sporanaerobacter sp. PP17-6a
AGTCTACAAATTTCATATCAACAGGGAAAATTATAAAAATTTTACAATCCGATGGTTTATATGCTATAATAATATTATAAAGTTAACAAATTCAGTTTTTATTAGTTTATCATACCGTATATATTTCTTTAAGTCCTATAGAATTCTGTAGATCGTTCACTTAGTAATATATAATATCTGTTAAAATTCTATATACCGGTGTTATTCAGAATAATTAAAATCTTTTAGTTATTTTTTGCTAAATACTCATTAGGATCTTAGCCGTTTATTTTTATTGACTAAAAACTAAGGAAAACAATAAGGGGGAATTTATATGAGATTAAAAATTGGGCTGATTTCCGATAGACCACAAGGAGAAACTAATTGTACTGCAGAAACTAAACATACGGATATTCAGAAAAAGTCAACTAATAAAGAAATATATAAGGTCTTAAAAAAGAAATATGATGTAGTAGAAATCATAGCTGATAATAGGATTATTAAAAACTTAATCGAAAGTAAAATCGATTTGGCATTCCCTCTATGTACCGGAATCTCCGGTGAAAGTAGGCAGTCTCAGGTTCCGGCGATTTTAGAGATGCTTAGAATACCCTACATTGGCTCAGGGATTTTGGCTCATTCTCTATCCTTAAATAAAGCTGTAGCGAAACAGATATTCGCTTATAATAATATTTTAACGCCTTCATTTCAAATATTTAATACTGCAGGTGAAAATTTCAATATGAATTTAAAATTTCCGCTAATAGTGAAGCCTTCCTGTGAGGGATCTGGCTTTGGAATCCACAAAGATAGTGTTGTTTACAATAAACAAGATCTTATGGGAAAAATAAAGAGCCTACTTAAAAGTTATTGCCCTCCTGTTTTGGCAGAGGAGTTTATTAAGGGAAGGGAATTTACAATAGGAATAATCGGCAATGGAAGTGAAAAACGTTTTTTACCGATAATGGAGATAAATTTTGACGATGTTCCCGAAAAATTCGGTAAATTTTATACATTTGAAGTGAAATCTCAGCTTAGTGAAAAAACCAAATATATATGTCCGGCTTCAATAAATAAAGATATAGAGCTAAAGATAAAAAATAGTGCCGGAAGAGCCTTTGATGCTCTCGGCTGCAAAGATTTTGCAAGAGTAGATGTAAGATTGAAAGAAGATCAGCCTTATGTACTTGAAATAAACAGTTTGCCCGGATTGAAATCTCAATACAGTGACCTGCCCAAGATGGCATTAAAAGCGGGGCTATCCTATGATGAACTGATATTTAATATTGTAGAGATATCCATAAGAAGGATAAACAAAGATAAAAGATATATGGAAGAGAAAGTATCGGATAAAAAGATTTCTTAATTAAACCGCCTAACCTGTAGCCGGTCGGGCGGTTTAATAATTTATTATAAAATTTTTCCGTTTGATTTAATAACATTTTTATACCAATAAAAACTTTTTTTTCTGATTCTTCTTAAGTCTTTTAAATCAAATTCATCTCTGTTTACATAAATAAAGCCATATCGTTTTTTAAATCCCTGATGAGTACTTACGAGATCAATGGCCGACCAGGGACAATATCCTATTAATTGAACTCCGTCGGTAACCGCAAGTTTCGCCTGTTCAATATGTTTACGTAGATAATCGATACGATAATCATCATTTACGACATCACCTTTTTCTAATTTATCAAAAGCACCCAGACCGTTTTCGGAAACCAATAAAGGCAAATTATATCTGTCGCTGATTTCCCGTAAAGTAATACGGAATCCTATAGGATCTATTTCCCAATTGAATTCAGTTTTTTCTAAATTTGGATTTGAAGTTATATAGTATACTCCCTGTTCCCCTGTTGCTCCTTGTTGATCTGTATTGAAATCGAGGCTTGGTTTTTTAGATGCCGTTATTGTTGAGTAATAATTGAACGCAATAAAATCCGGCTTAGCTTCGGACAGTATTTCTTCATCACCTTTTTTGATATTTGGAGTAATATTTTTTTCTTTCATATAACTCCAAGCTGTATTATTGTACCTTCCAAATACGGCTGCATCTAAATACAGCCAATTTCTTATTGATGAGAAATTTTGAGCTGCCAATACGTCTTCAGGATCTGAGCTTGCAGGGTAGATATAGGCGATATTTGGTGCGGGACCAATCTTTGCATCAGGACACATAATGTGGCATAATTTCATGACTTTAGCCTGAGCCAACAGCATATGATGATTTTGTTGATATAGTTCTTTTTGGGGATTTTCTGTACCTAAATTGGGGATTCCGACAGCTTTATTATTTAATATCATAATGTTTTGTTCATTGATTGTAAGCCAATACTTTACTCTATCTCCAAAATTGGAAAAAAGAATTTTTCCATAGTTTTCAAATAAGTCTACTATATCATAATTAGACCAGCCGCCTTTTTTCTCCAATGAATAGGGCAGATCAAAATGATACATGGTGACGATGGGTTCAATGTTATAGGACAATAATTCGTTAATTAGATTATTGTAGAATTCTATTCCTTTATGATTAATTTCCCCAAACCCTTTTGGAAGAATTCTGCTCCAAGCTATAGAAAAACGGTAGGCTTTTAGCCCCATTTCCGCAAACAGCTTTATATCTTCTTTGTAACGATGATAATGATCGATTGATATTTTAAAATCCGAGGTATTTTCAGGATGCTCGGCCATATCTTGAACCGAAGGACTTTTTCCGTCTTCATCCCAGCCTCCTTCCACTTGATAAGCAGAAGTGGATGCTCCCCACAGAAAATCTTCACTGAAGTCTTTTAACTTTTCATGTTCCATATTACTGCCTCCTACAACATATTCATTTAAATAAAAATTATAAATTGAACCTAAATTTTTGCCATGGTTTTATATAATCGATTAGAAATACTTCATCTTCTGCTATTTTTCCTACTACATTTGTTTTCCCGTCATTATCCATATCCTTTAATGCAATGTGAAGTTCTCCCGTATAATTTTGATACAGAGAATTATCTATTGTTATATCTCCTCTTTTGACATCTGTTGTATTAAAGGGTTCAAAGCCGGGAATACCGGGAGACACTCTGTATTTACTTGATCTTATCATATATTCGGATATATCGCCTCTGTTAAAATGAATATTTTTGAAGACTATATCTTTTTGAGCATCAGGGATGCCGTCTTTTAATTCAATTTTGAGACTGAGCATATAGGGGTTAACATTACTTAAAGCTTTCAGTTCTTCTTCCGATGCAAATTCATTTGCAATTATCACATCATCAATTAAATTTGTAGAAAACAGATGTTTTGCCTGAACATCTATAGGAAGGTTTCTGTGTTCTTCCAATGTGCATAATCCTTCACTTACAGGCCATGGTCCATATTTGGCATTCTTTGAAGAGACAAAAGCCGCCGTTCTTATATTGTATTTTTTAAATTGTTCATTGCATTTCATAAAGTGATTGTATCCTATTCCCGAATATCTGTGGGGATAGAAATTGTGGCATCCTAAGATATTTTCCAAATTAGGTTGGAAACTGAATATGTTGTCCACATATTTTGTTCCCGCGCTCATATTTAATTCTATTTTTAGTCCGTATTTGTTAAAGGTCATTACGGATTCTTCCATTCCTGAAAATCCGTTGTCCAACCTTATGCCGTAAAGGCCCATATCCTTAAAAATACCTAAATCATCATAACTTATTTCAAGATACTTAAACACTTCCGGATTTATATCCGCAATGACTTCAATTCCGTATTTGTTGGCGTGAGCTATTGTTTTTTTAAATTCATCAAGGATTTTTTCCTTATCTCCCTTGACGGAAAGAAGGCATGTGAATACTCTTTTAAAACCGTATTTTGCCGCTTTGCCGATATATCCTAAATTTTCATCTAATTTTACATGAGCCGGGTATACAGAAAATCCGATTTTTTTCATAATGATTCCTCCATTTTTGTTCCATTTTATTCGACAAAAAATTAAATTTTGATTATAATAAAATGTGAGATTAATTTTGTTAATCTTTTAAAGGTATTCAGGCGACTTTCGCGGAGTCACCTGAATACTGGTTTCTCCTAATTTATATTATCTTCCGGAGTTGCATTATAGGATTTTTCTTGTTCAAGATATTGCTTATCAACAGTTTTTATAAATGGAAGATAAATGAAAAATGATATAATCAGTCCTACAATTTGCAGTAAGGCTCCTCTTATACCTCCGCAAAGGAAACCGCCTATTATCGGAGGAGTAGTCCATGGAACCAGTACGCCGTTTGGTTTTGGTACGAGGCCTATAGCCATTGATCCGTAGCATACTAAACATAGAACTAAAGGAGTTATTATAAATGGGATTATCATCATAGGATTTAAAACTACAGGTAATCCGAATATTATAGGTTCGTTTATATTAAATATCCCCGGAAAAATTGAAAGTTTGCCGAGTTTTTTACATTGCTGTGATTTGCATACAAAAAGCATTGCAAGGCATAATCCCAGTGTGGCGCCTCCTCCTCCCATCCATAAGTATATCTGATTAAATTGTTGAGTTATAATATGGGGCAGTTCGCTTCCAGCTTGATATGCAGCAAGATTTTCTGTCGCCAGAGCTATCCAGATGGGATTCATTACTGATTGTACAATATCCGCACCATGTATTCCGAATATCCAAAATAGTCCCACAAAGAAATTTGCAATCAAAGCAGCTCCTAAGGTGTCCCCCAAGGATGTAAGAGGTACCTGTAAAATGGAATATATAAAATTGTGTATAGTTTCAAAAGGAGTAAATGCAAAAATTAATCTTATTATATCAAAAATAATTATAGTAATTGCAGCCGGAATTAAGGATGAAAAAGCTTTTCCCACTGTAGGGGGAACTCCTGCCGGCATTTTAATTACCCATCCTTTTTTAGTTACCCACCTTACTATTTCCGTAGAGAGTATAGCTGTAAGCATTCCTGCAAATAATCCCTTTGCGCCTATCCATTCGGTGGGAATGATGCCTGTAACTTTAAATGTTTGATCCATTCCTTCGGGTGTAAAACTTGTAACAAAAGGTGTCAATATAAAAAATGCTACAAGAGATATGACTGCAGTGTTTAACCTTTCTAACTTGTAATAATCCGACAGACTTCCGGAGATACCTATTATTACAAATATGGTCATTATGGACATGGTTGTATTATAGGCTACTGAAAAGAAATCCATCCAATTTTCTCCGAATACTCTTGCCATAAATGCATCATATCCCGTAATAGGCAAATAGGCAAGCAACATGAATATGGAACCGATTATAAGCAAAGGCATAGTTAACATGAATCCGTCACGTATGGCAAGTAAATACCTGTTGTTGGCAAATTTGTCCGCTACCGGCATTAACTTGTTTTCCAATGAATCCATTCTTTTACTCATATGAAATCCTCCTTATATTTATTTTTTCATCATTTTTATAGCCTTTTCCAGTACTTTTTCTCCGTCTACCATTCCATAGTCTACGGAGTTTATTACATCCACGGGAATTTTCTTTTCGTCACATAATTTTTTGGCTCTTCTAAGGGCGTATCTTATTTGCGGACCCAATAGTACCACATCCACGTCGTCATCGATACGTTTTTCCATTTGGGCTTCAGGAAGAGTTTCGATTGATACTTCGATTCCCTTATCCTTTGCTGATTTTTGCATTTTTGTTGCTAACAGACTTGTTGACATTCCGGCAGAACAAAACAAGACAATTTTTTTCATTGGACTCACCCCCTTTTTTAAATTTATATGACATTGGTTTGAACATATTAAACCAACGTTATATGCTTATTAATCTTTAGGGAAATACCCATCTTCCTGAGAAGTACCTATTGTTTCATGATTTGCCAACTTGATGGCAAATTTTGAAATTTTTCTTAGAGAATTATTTAGTCCAGTTCCTCCTCTGTTTGGAGTTTCTATAATATAAATTTTATTTCTGAACAATTCGGTGCCGGTACTATCCTCAGACATTGCAGCAAAGGCAGATATATTAAGTTTTTCTTCTATAGCTATAGTAAGATATCCGCAGCATTCCCCATATCTTTTATAATTTAATGCAGGTCCGCATATAACTACGTCCGGTTTGAAATTTTTAATAATATTTAGAATTTCTTCTATGGCAAGATCTTTATTTTGCAGAAAATAGTTATCTCCGCATATTATCGTAGCTACTATATCAGCTCCTTCTCTTTGAAGCATGGATTTTAAAATCATACCGGTCCCTATAGCTCCATTTTGAAACTGAGGTTTTATATCCATTCTTTCATCTCCGCCAAAACCCGCTTGTACTTGATTTAAAAATTGTATGGCCTTTATCATTAGAACTCAGCTCCTTTACAATTATTTGATTTATCCTTTAGTTCGTTTATTTCTTTTTGCATATCTATCATGTATTTAATCATGTCCTTGGATAAAAGGGTAGTCATTAAATGATCCTGAGCATGAATAGTTAAAAGATTTATCTCCATATGAATTCCCTGAGCTTCTTTTTGAATAAAATTAGTTTGTAAATTATGGGCTTTAATTATATATTCATCAGCTTTTTTTAAATATTTTTCTGCCTCTTCATACTCTTTGTTTCTAACTAATTCAAATGCTTTATATATATCACTTCTTGCATCACCGGAGAGACTTATTAACTTGAATATATATTGTTCATTAAACCCAGTTTCAACAGTATTAGCGTTTTCCTCCATAAATAACTCCTCCATTATATGAAATTTAATATCAACTAATTAAATATACAAATATTCTAATATACTTATTAATATCTATAAATATATTAGATGCATTTGTTATGCCAAAACACTAATGGCGGTAATAAAGTATATATTAAAAAATAATGTTTGATAAAACTCATTAGTGTTTGATATTTTAATATATAAATAAATTAGTGTTTAAACAATTTAAACACTTTATGAAATAATAAAAACTATGATATAATGTTCTTAAATATTTATAATAAAATCTTGTGATATGATAGTGGCTAATTATCCGGCAATTTTAAAGAAAAAGGAGGAACCGCCGTGAATAAGAAGGAGATGATATATAACAAAATTTTAGAAGTTGGGGCTGAAAGAGGCATTGATGCTAAAACACTATCATCTCTTGTTAATATGAGCAGGGCCAATGTCAGCCATGAGTTAAACAACTTGGTAAGAGAAGGGAAATTATATAAATCTTCAGGACGGCCTGTTTTGTTTTTTGCTTCTAACAGCAAAGACATAACTAAAAAGGAAAGCAAACTTGATCAATTAGCTAAGAACAATAAAAGTTTAAAAAAAGTTGTAGAACAGATGAAGGCTGCAGTATTATATCCGCCTAAAGGATTGCCTTCGCTTCTTTTGGGGGATACGGGAACGGGAAAATCAATGTTTGCTTCGTTGATGTACGAATATTCCAAAGAAATGGGTATAAGGGCTGAAAATTCACCATTTGTAGTTTTTAACTGCGCCGATTACAGTAATAATCCTAATTTACTTACTTCTCAACTTTTTGGTGTAAAAAAAGGAGCTTTTACCGGCGCTGAAACCGATAGGATCGGGTTGATAGAAAAAGCCGACGGAGGGGTTCTTTTCTTAGATGAACTTCACAGGCTTCCTCCTGAGGGACAGGAAATACTTTTTACATTTTTGGACACGGGATATTTTAGGCGAATCGGAGATTCGGAGACGAGAAAGTCCGATGTACTTATAATCTCGGCTACTACGGAAAATCCTAATTCCACATTGTTAAGAACTTTTATAAGGAGAATTCCCATAATAATAAAAATTCCTTCTTTAAAAGAGAGATCTTTGGAAGAAAGACTTTATTTGATTAAGAGCTTTTTTAAACAGGAGAGCATAAGATTGAACAGAGAGATATATGTATCGTTGAATACGATGAGAGCGTTTTTATCATATGATTGCCCCAATAATGTGGGACAGTTGAAAAGTGACGTTCAGCTTGTATGTGCCAAAGCATATTCGGAATTTCTTACAAATATAAAGCCTGACGTGAGAATAAGAAGCAGCAATTTACCTCTATATATCAAAGAAGGACTTTATAAAGAGAAAGAGCACAGAGCACTTTGGAATAAGCTGGTGGGCGAAGAAATAGAGTTTTTTAGGTTCTCAGGCTCTACAGATCATAATCGGGAACAATTCGGGAATGAGGATAACGGAGTATATGAGATTGTTGAGCAAAAATTGGAGAGATTAAAATCTCAAGGGATATCGGATATAGCTATAGAAAACATTTTAGGTAAGGATATTTCATCATATTTTCAAAAGAACATCAACGGAGTTTCTGAAGAAATAAACAGAAAAAATTTGTTGAGTGTCATAGGAGAAGATGATTTAAACTGCATTGACAAGGTTATTTATTATATGGCTACAGAGCTGGGAAGAAATTTCAGCAGCAATATGTATACATGTTTGGCTTTACATATAAATACTTTAATTAACAGGGTTTATAGTAATAAATCCATTACCAATCCCCAGCTAAATAAAATAAAAGAATTGTATCCCAAAGAATTTGAAATAGCCTTGAAAGCCAAAAATATTATAGAAAATTACGTACATCATAAAATAGTCGAGGATGAAGCGGCATATTTAACTGTTTTTCTTCTTCCCGAAGATCGAATTAACAACGGAAATAATAAAGTTAAGGTTATACTTATTGCTCATGGTGATTCTACTGCTACATCAATGGCTGATGTTGTAAATAAACTTTTAGAAGAGCCCTGCATTCATGCCATAAACGCACCTCTTGATTTAAGTCCTTTAAAGGTTTTGGATGAATGCAGAAAATTCGTGTCGGAAAACAAGAATACAAAAGATTATATTTTACTTGTGGACATGGGTTCCCTTACTACTTTTGCAGATATTATAGAAAAAGAATTTGATGTTTCCATGAAAGTCGTACCCCTTGTTTCGACTTTACATGCATTGGAGGCGGCCAGAAAGGCACTACTCGGTCTTTCCTTAAATGAAATTTATAAAGGGGTATTAGCGGTAAATTCGTATTTTGAAATGAATAGGCCATTAAAAGAACCTCAAAATAATAAACCAAGGGCGGTAATGATTACGTCATGCTTAAGCGGAGAAGGAGGAGCCGTAGCAATTAAGAGCTTTCTCAATAACAACCTTAAATATGACAAGGATATATTTGAGATAATTGTTCTTAACTGTTTGGATAAAAATTATTTTAAACAGAAAATTAATGAAATACGCAAAGACAAAGAAATTTTATTTATTGTTTCCTCATTTCCTGTTGACGTGGATATTAAACAGTATAATATGTATGATGTGATAAATATGAGAGTGATGGATGAGTTACAGGAAAGTATAAATATAAAAACTACATTAATAAAGATGCCGGTAATTCTGAAAGAAAATATAGTAAACCTTGAGGGGGAGGAACTTTATAATGATATAGTTTATTTTTTAAGCAGAGTGGAAGATGAACTGTCGATTAAACTAAAAAGTGAAAAGACTATCGGAGTAATTCTGCATATTGCCTTTATGATAAGCAAGCTAAAAAGCGGAGAAATTCCTGTTGAATATCCTGATAAAGAGGAGTTTATAACTGAAAACATATACTATTATAATATTATTAAAGAATGTTTTATATTTCTATGCAACAAATATTCCGTGGAAATATCGGACAATGAAATCTGTTATGTAATGAAGTTCTTTTTATATGAGTAAATATAGAAGGTAGGAAAGCAAAAAAATATTGGAGGTGTTATATAAATGAAGATGTTAATAAAAAATGTTAATATAATTACTCCTTACGAAATAAAGAGGAATGGCAGTTTATCAATAGAGGATGGAATTATATCTAACATATTGGATGGAGATGCATCGGAGGAATATTATGATAAGATAATTGACGGAGAAAATGAATATCTGGCTCCGGGACTTATTGATATTCATAATCATGGAAATTTTGGACATGATGTCATGGAGGCAACTTTTGAGTCCCTTATAAGCATGGCCGATTTTCATATGAAAAATGGAGTTACGTCTTTTTTGGCAACTCCTATGACTGAATCCTTGGATAAAATTGAGAGCGCAATAAAAAACGTAAGAAAATATATTGAAAAGGAAAAGAAGGCTCCTAAGGTAAGATCCCAAGTTTTAGGCATATATTTGGAAGGTCCCTATTTTTCTATGGAAAGAAAGGGAGCTCAACCTCCTCAGTATATAAAGAACCCTAATGTGGAAGAAATCAAAAATCTTATAGAACTTTCAAATGACAATATCAAAGTAGTAGCTTTAGCGCCTGAACTAAAGGGGGCAAAGGAAACCATAAAATACTTAAAAAACAAAGGGATAACTGTTTCAGCAGGTCATACCGACGGAAAATACGATGAAGTAAAATATGGCATTGAACTGGGAATAAGTCAGGCAACTCACCTTTACAACGGAATGAGGCCTTTTTCTCACAGAGAACCGGGAGTTATAGGGGCTGTATTAACAGATGAAAGGGTATCATGTGAGATCATATGTGATGGTATTCACCTTCATCCTGCAGCTATGAAGCTGGCAGTAAAAGCAAAAGGGAAGGATGGAATTATTTTAGTATCGGATGCAATGATGGCGACAGGGCTTAAGGACGGAGAATATAAGCTGGGAAGCCAGAATGTTTTTGTAAAGAAGGGTGCTGCTCGGTTAGCTGACGGAACCTTGGCAGGATCTACTCTTACTTTGAATAGGGCTGTTTGGAATATGGTTCACATGGTGGGGGTTCCTCTTGAAGATGCGGTAAGAATGGCAAGCTTAAATCCTGCCAAGTCAATAGGTGTAGGGGATAGAAAGGGAAGTATAGAAATAGGTAAAGATGCTGATTTGATTATATTCAACGATGATTTAAATATTTTGAAAGTAATAATTCATGGGCTTAGCATCGAATAGAACTATAGAAAAGCAGAATTTAATGATATAATAAATGTAAAAGTTACAAAAATTAATTCTATAGGATAATGGTTGGGAGGAGTAAAATGGATTTGGACTTAAGAGAAAGATCGTTGAAGTTTCACAAAGATAATCATGGGAAGATAGCTTTGAAATGTAAAGTACCTGTAAGAAATAAAGAGGATTTAACTCTTGCATATACTCCGGGGGTTGCAGAACCTTGCATGGAAATATATAAGGATTATGATTGTATATACGATTATACTTCAAAGGGAAACTGGGTTGCAGTTGTAACTAACGGAACAGCCGTATTAGGTTTGGGAAATATAGGCGCCGGAGCGGGACTTCCTGTTATGGAGGGGAAATCCGTATTGTTTAAATCCTTTGCAGGAGTAGATGCCTTTCCTATATGCTTAGACACTGATGATCCGAAGAAGATTATAGAAATAGTAAAGACTATGGAACCTACCTTTGGAGGAATCAACTTAGAAGATATAAAGGCTCCCCAATGTTTTGAAATAGAGGAAGGTCTTAAAAAAGTTTGCAATATTCCCGTTTTTCATGACGATCAACATGGTACGGCAGTTGTTTCAACTTCTTGCTTAATAAACGGATTGAAAATTGTTAGCAAAACATTTAAGGGAATAAAGGTAGTAATAAACGGAGCGGGAGCAGCTGGAACTGCCATATCTAAATTGCTTTTGAAAATGGGGGTTGAGGACCTTATATTATGCGACAGCAAAGGGGCAATATTTAAAGGAAGAAATATAGGCATGAATAAATATAAGGATGAAATGGCAGAAATAAGTAATAAGAATTTAGTTAAAGGAAATTTAAAAGATGCATTAAAGGGGGCCGATGTTTTTATAGGAGTATCTACTGCAAATTGTGTTACAAGGGATATGATCAAATCAATGAACAGAGATCCTATTGTTATGGCTATGGCGAACCCCAATCCGGAAATACTTCCAAAAGAAGCAATGGAAGGAGGAGCAAAGATTGTTTGTACAGGCCGTTCGGATTATCCGAATCAAGTTAACAATGTATTGGCCTTTCCGGGAATATTTAGGGGTGCTTTAGATATTCGTGCTTCGGAGATAAATGATGAAATGAAGATAGCTGCTGCTTATGCGATAGCAGATATCGTAGATGAGAATGAATTAAGGCCGGAATTTGTTATACCTCAGGCTTTTGATTTAAAAATAGCCCCAAAAGTTGCATCTGCTGTAGCCCGTTCGGCTATTGAAACAGGAGTGGCACGTAAAAGAGATGTTACTCCCGAAATGGTGGAAGAACACACGAAAGATCTGCTTAAATAATTGTTTCAAGAGGATGAGAGATATGAGAGATATAGATATAAAATTAATCGTAAATGCTGTAAAAAATGCTTGTATGGATTCTAATTATTACCTTGGAAATGATGTGAAAGGTGAAATTATAAGAAGTTATGAAGAGGAAACTTGGGAAATAGCAAGAGATTCATTGAATAAGATAATAAAAAATATAGACATATCCGAAAGGGAAAAGGTGCCTCTGTGTCAAGATACGGGAATGGCTTGTGTATTTGTTGAAATAGGCCAGGAAGTCCATATTGTAAACGGAAGTATTGAGGATGCCATTAATGAAGGAGTAAGACAGGGGTATAAGGAAGGATATTTGAGAAAATCAGTTGTAAGAGATCCTTTGAACAGAATAAATACCGGAGATAATACCCCTGCTGTTATAAACTATAATATAATTTCGGGAGATAAATTGAAAATAATTGTATCTCCAAAGGGATTTGGCTCTGAAAATATGAGCCGGATCAAAATGTTAAAGCCTGCCGATGGAGTAGAGGGAGTTAAAGAATTTGTGCTTAAGACGGTAAGAGAAGGAGGAGGAAATCCGTGCCCACCTATAGTAGTAGGGGTAGGGATCGGAGGAACCTTTGACAGAGTGGCTTATCTGGCAAAAAAAGCACTTTTAAGGCCTTTGTCTCAAAGAAATAAGGATAGGTATTATGCGGATTTGGAGTCGGAGTTATTGAAAAAGATTAACGATACGGGTATAGGACCTCAGGGATTTGGAGGAAAAACTACTGCTCTCGGAGTGAATATCGAAACTTATCCTACTCATATAGCGGGACTTCCCGTAGCAGTAAATATCAGTTGTCATGTTACAAGACATGTGGAAGTGGAGATATAAAGGAGAGATAATATATGAAGAAGACAATAACAACTCCCCTTACGAAAGATAAAGTCAGAGAGTTGAAGGCAGGGGATATTGTATTGATTTCAGGCATTGTTTATACCGGGAGAGATGCTGCCCATAAAAGGCTCGTAGATTTGCTTAAAAAAGGTGAAAAGCTTCCGATAGATATCGAAAATCAAATTATATATTATGTAGGGCCCACTCCCGCAAAACCTAATCAGATTATAGGCTCTGCAGGGCCTACTACAAGCGGCAGGATGGATAAATATACTCCGATTTTGTTGGATAAAGGATTAAGGGGAATGATAGGGAAGGGGACGAGATCTTATGAAGTAATCGAGTTCATGAAAAAGAATACGGCGGTATACTTTGCCGCGATAGGAGGAGCAGGGGCGCTGTTAGGAAAATGTGTAAAAAAATCGGGAATAGTTGCCTATGAAGATCTGGACTCGGAAGCAATAAGAAAGCTTGAAGTTGAGGATTTGCCCGTTATTGTAGCTATAGATTCTGAAGGAAATAACTTGTATGAAATAGGGCCTAAAGAATATTTGCATAATGGACAGGATATAAAATAAAGGGAGTGATCATGTATGAAAATAAAGTCTATTTTATGTATGATGATTATTATATCATTGTTTCTGCCGTCTGCTATCTTTGCCGCCGAAACGGATGAAAATATTCAGACGCTATTTAATGTTTTTACGTGGGACTATAGTAATGCAAAGGACTTGTTCAGCGATCTTTTCCTTCAACAGGTTTCCGAAAAATCCCTTGTTGAAGTAATTAAATCATATAAAGATAAGTTGGGAAAATTAAATCAGGTAACCAAGACAGACGGAGGCTATATTCTCCAGTTTGAAAAAGGAAGCGCACCTGCTCAGATATCTCTTGACTCAAATAAGAAGATTGTGGGCTTATGGTTTGGAAATGTCACTTTAAATGAAGATACATTGGAGAAGATTTTATCGGAATTTAAGAAAATTCCTGGCTCTGTATCTGTTTCGATTATTAAAAACGGAAAAGATGTTATGCTGGACTATAATGGTGACAAACCTATGGCGGTGGGTTCTGCCTTTAAGCTTTATGTTTTGGAATCAGTTTATGATTTAGTTGGTTCAGGGAAAATTTCCTGGAAGGACATAGTATTGCTCAATAATAAAAATAAATCTGTTCCAAGCGGAATACTTCAGGACTGGAATGAAGGGACCCCTGTTACCTTGAAAACTTTAACCAACCTTATGATTTCTATCAGCGATAATACTGCCACAGATCATATAATAGATTATATTGGAAAGGACAAAATAGAAAATTTGTTTCTTTCAGAAAGGAATAAGCCTTTTTTAAAGACAAGTGAAGTATTCAAATTAAAGTCTGCAAATAATCCTGAGATAATGGAAAGCTATATAAAGGCAGATACCAATAAAAGAAGAGAGCTCCTTAAAGATGTAGAAAAAATTGACATAAATGCAGTTAGTATACCTGCCAAACCAGTTGATATCGATAAAATAGAGTGGTTTTTCAGTACCAAGGAATTGTGCAGAGTAATATATGATTTAAAGGATGCAGATGAAATTAAAATAAATCCGGGTCTTGTATCGACAAAACAAGATTGGAATATAGTAGGCTTTAAAGGAGGTTCGGAACCGGGAGTTATTAATTATACCCACGTTTTGCAAAAAGAAAAGGATAAGGACGTATATTCTGTTTCAGTGACGGTAAATGATACGGCTAATTTGATTGATGAAAACAAAGTAGCAGAATTAACGTCAAGGCTGATTTCCTTAATAGGTGATGGAAAGATATAATAATTCAGGTGGATGTTGTTTTCCACCTGAATATTTATTTAAGTGATATCAGAAACTTGCTGGCGTTATTGCCCATATAGATATGCATACGTTATCACCGATATTAACGTATCTATGGGGAATAGTGCTTTCAAAATAAATACTGTCCCCTTCTTCTAATATATGATTTCCTTCGGCCGTTTCTACCATCAGTTTTCCTTCTATTACTATTCCACATTCTTCTCCCTCGTGGGCAGTTAAATTTTCGGTTGAACAGTCCTCTGGCTTTATAGTAATATACAGAAATTCTATTTTTCGATTTAAATCAGAAGATAATAGTTCATATATAGCATTGGAATTTGATATGAGAATTTTTTTTCTGTTGGACTTTTTAACTACTGGATTTGCCTGCACTGCGTTATTTTCTTGAAAGAAATAGCTTATGGGAACACCTAAACTTTGGGCAATACTCCAAAGAGATGAGATAGAAGGATTACCCATATTTCTTTCGATCTGACTTATAAGCCCGCAACTTATTCCTGATTTTTCTGACAGGTCGGCAATACTCATATTCTGTTCTTTTCTTAGTTTTTTTATTTTTTTTCCAATATCAATATCCAAAATATTCACTCCCAAAATTAACATAAAATATTTTACATATTCTATATTATCAGGAAATGAAAAAAAATACAACAAAATTTGCTAAAATAAGTAGAAAAGTGAAAAAATATAGAATATTAAGGAGAAAAACGTCTTATTGAATTGTTATAATTATTAAACCAGATATATAATGTTTTTGGGTTGTTGTATTAGAAACGAACTAACCATTGGTTTTTATTTTTTATGTAATAAAAAGGACTGTATACTAATTAATAATATGCTCTCCTTAATGTGGCAGACAGATGAAACTGTTTAACAAAAGGAGGAACATATCATAATTAGTATAACAGTCCTAATATATATTAGATGGCATTAAAATATTTTAAATTTGCTATTTGGTGCACCACAGATTGGACATTTGTCAACAGGTCCGCCTATTTCCACAAAACCACAGAACGGACAAACATATATTTTATCTGCTTCAATATCTTTTCCAGAGTCTACTGCCTTTTTAGCCTCTTCGAATAATTTTGCATGAACTTTTTCTGCTGCTATAGCAAACTTCATAGAGTTAATGGCTTCTTTTTCTTCCTGCATTTCTGCTACATTAATGTAAGCAGGATACATTTCGTTTACTTCAAATAATTCTCCATTCTTTGCTGCTTCAAGATTTTCCGATGTAGTTCCAAATCCGAAGCCTGCTCCTGAAGTTACATCAAAGTCACCCTTTACATTTTTTAAAGCTTTGAAATGTGCAGTGGCATGGATTTGTTCTGCCGAAGCTACTGCTCTGAACAGCCTTGCTACATTTGGGAATCCGTCTTTTTCGGCTTTTTCACCCCAAATTAAATATCTCATGTGAGCCTGGCTTTCTCCGCCAAAGGCTGATCTTAAATTTTTAGCTGTCATATCATGCATTTAAAATTCCCCCTTAAATTTTATTTATATAAATTTTAGTGAATAGGCTAATTATTGTTATTTTTTTCTTCAATGCATTTATTGCATAATCCATAGTAATAAATATTTTTGCTATTTATTTTAAATCCTTCAATTCCCTTTTCATTTAAATCCTTCCCTTCAATTTTAAAATCATATATTTTTCCACAACTTTCGCATTTGAAATGGCCGTGAAGAGAAGTATCTATATCATATCTTGTTTCCTTTTCGTCAATTTTTATAAGTTTTACTATATTGTTTTTTAAAAACAATTCCATTGTGTTATATATGCTTGTTTTTGATAAAGTAGGTATTTCATTAATAAGATTATTATAAATTTCGTCAATAGTCGGATGAATTCTGTTGTTTAATAAAAAGTCAAAAACCTTAATTCTAATTGTAGAAGGTTTAATATTATGCTCTTTTAAATATTTTTTTATTTGTTCCGTATTTTGTTTCATTTGGACAATCTCCCTTCTTGGGAAAATTATTCGTGGAATCTTTTAATATTGAACTGATTTCAAATTTGTATTGATTACAATATTATTATAGTGTTGAAAAACAAAATTGTCAATACCATTTTTAAAATTTTTTTAAAGAATATTATTTTTTATAGTGAATAGAAAAGTTTTCACTTAAGAAATATTGATTAAAAGAGCTTTCCGTAAATGAGTTTCAAGAAAATCTACCTTATAATATTTTAATAAAAGCTTTTCTTATAATTTGTTTCTAACGAACGTTATAATTTACAATTTTATAGATATCAAAGAATGTATGAATTTTTAAATAAGAGTTCCTTTAAAAATTGGTAAATGATATAAGTGAAGTTTACAAAACCGAGCATCAAAAGAGAGGAACGAATTTATTTTATATAGTATAATTTTTACAAGGAGATGAGGAAATGGAGTGGTTGAAAAAATTAAGCAATGCTATTGATTATATCGAAAGTAACTTAGATGGAGAGATTTCCTATGAAGAAGCTGCTAAAATTGCGTGTTGTTCGACCTATTATTTTCAGCGGATGTTTTCCTACGTGGCCGGTATTTCATTGTCTGAATATATTCGCCGTCGGAGAATGACACAAGCTGCCTTTGAATTACAGTCCACAGATACAAGAGTATTAGATGTTGCATTAAAATATGGTTATACTTCTCCCACATCATTTAATCGGGCGTTTCAGAACGTTCATGGAATTTCACCGGCTGCTGCAAAGTCCCAAGGGAGAGTACTTAATGCGTATCCCCCCATTAAATTTTCAATACAAGTTACAGGAGGTAGTGCTCTGCCATATCGGATTGAAGAGAAAGAAGTTATGCGGATTGTAGGTACTCGTATTCCTTTAACAGGGGATATGGAAGAAAATAAAAAACTTGTTCCTCCATTTTGGAATAGGGTATTACAAGACGGTAAATTTCCGGAAATCTGTGAGCTGTCAAATCAATTTCCTCATGGAGTATTAGGGATTACTGCTTATCAAAGTTCCAATGAAATTTATTATTATATTGCAGTTGCAACAGATAAACCTGTTCCTGAGAAGATGTTTGAGTATGAAATTCCTGCTGCTACATGGGTAATATTTGAGTGTAATGGACATTTCAAAGAGTCTGTACAGAACGTTTTTAAACGGTTTCTAACAGAATGGCTCCCATTTTCCGGATATACTTATGCTGAGCTACCGGATATTGAGGTTTATCCAATCAGCAAAGAGAGACCGCAGGAGGGTTATTCAGAAGTATGGATTGCAATAAAAAAAGAAAGTTGAACTTTAAGGAGAGATAAGATGGTTTCTATCTGCGTTGAAAAATTAGTAAAAAAATATAAGAATGGTGTGCAGGCCTTGGATGGTCTTTCTTTAACTGTAAATGAGGGAGAGATATTTTCTCTCTTAGGACAAAATGGAGCAGGAAAATCAACCCTTATTAAGGTATTGACTACTTATCTGTACCCAACATCTGGTAGTGTAATTATGCTGGGCAAAGATATTTATCATGAAGCCGCTGCAATACGTCCTCATATCTCTTGCGTTGCACAGAATACATCTATTGATATGTATCTGTCAGTTACGGAAAATATGATGTTTCAAAGTAAGCTCTACAAAGTACCAAAAGTTGAAGCACAAAAACGCATGGAAATGTTAATTGATAGTTTTGAATTAAAACAATATTTGAAATATCCTGTTTCCTCCTATTCAGGTGGGGTAAAAAGGCGGCTTGATATTGCGCTTAATATGATGTCAAATCCTAAAATATTGTTTTTAGACGAACCCACCATTGGCATGGATATTCAATCCCGCATGGTGATGTGGAATATGATGAAGAAGATCAAAAATGAGTTTGGAACGACTATTTTTTTAACAACCCACCATTTAGAAGAAATTGACCAATTGAGTGATACCATCTGTATTATGAAAAACGGTAAAGAAGTTATTCAAGGGACACCCTATGTTCTCCGTGAATATCTGAGACAGGATATGCTAAAGATTAACTTTACATCAGAAGAAACAGCAAGAAAATGTTTTGAACCGTTAAAAGCTGTTATTGCCTTGAAAGAGACGGATTTACATCATGATAGGATTATTACCAATTTAAAAAATGGTCATGCTGATTTGGAAGAGGTAAATCGTTGGTTGTTAGATCATGATATTCCTTTCTTGGGTATAGAAATTATACAGCCTACCTTAGAAGATGTTTTTATCAGACTGACAGGTGAAAATGGAAGGGAGGTATGTTAATGAACGTTTTTATTATTCTTTGGCGCAATATAAAGTGGCGATTCCACAATGCTTTTACAATTATGATTACCATTTTACAGCCTATGCTTTGGTTGGTTTTATATAGTGCTGTTGCCGGACAGTCCATGAAGGATATAGGAATTGAAAACTATACGGCATTTATTCTTCCTGGGCTTATTGTATTGGTAAGTTTTGGAGCTTGCAGCAGTAGCGGCATTATGAATTATATCATGAAAAGGGATGGCAGCTTTTACCGAATATTAATTGCTCCGATTCAAAGAAGCTCCATTATACTCGGTCAGATATTAGAAGCAGTTTTGTGTACTTTTTTTGAAGTTGCCATTATGTGCATTATCAGCATGATCTTCTCGGTTAAAATATCTTCGGGATTTATAGGGTTGATTTTAATGGCTTTGTTTGTATTTATGACAGCATTCTTTATGGCTGGATTGACTTATGCTATTAGTCTTTCCTTACCAAATGAAGCTGTTTATGAAACGGCTATGAATGCCATTGTATTACCTATATTTTTTTTGAGTACAGCCTTATTTCCTGTCGAAAGTTTATCGGGGAGATTGGCAGTAGCAGTGAACCTTAACCCTTTTACTCATATTATTAATGCCATGCGTAGCCTGTTATTTGACGAAATAATTTTGTCAAAAGATATTCTCCCCGTGACTATATTATTCATTATAATGTGCTGTGGTAGCTTTGGATTAGCACTTTGGAGGCTGAAAAAGGAAACAGTACAGTAAAGGTTAACATTAAGAGCTTTATTACTGCAGCAAAGAATTACATTGACTTGTAGAGATGGAGACTACAGCGTTGCAGAAATTAAAGCTCCTTATTTATTTTTTTCTTCATATTTTTTTATATATATTAATTTTCCTATATTCTTAACATTATTTAATTTTTTACTTTCATATTCCAATAAAGAAAATATTTGTTTTCCCTGAGGAAGAATGACGATGGTGTGGATTCCCCTATTTATTTTTACTAATCCCATATAATCAAAACAGGCCATTATTGTATTTCTTATAAAAGGAAAATCATATAAAACATCTTTAAGAAATTTGTCGAAATCGTAAGTAATTCCCGCTTTGTATTTAGAAATTGTTTCTAATACAAAATTTTTAGTTTCATATTCACGATCCCAAGGGAATATATTCCATAGATATTCTATAAATAATGCGAGTTTTTCTTCTTGCTTTAAGCTATGAAACCTCTTTACATCTTTGGTTGGATATATCCTGTTTTTTTCTATTTTGGCAAAATTATAGCACAAAGAAAAGTAGTAATATAAGTTTATGAGAGGATAATCTGTTTGATTGAACAGAGGATTCATTGAACGTTTGTTTTTAAATAGAAGGTTTAACTTAAATAGATTATCTCTGTTTATATGTTTTCTTACGGAGGTTAATTTTACATCGTTATTTTTTATATAATCTAAAAATATCTCATAATCTTTTATGAAAATCGTACTTTTTTCACTTATATTATCTTTTAATACCAATTGAATTTCATTATTCCATTGTAAAGGAAAAGTCAGTGTGTTTTCATCCTTCATATAATCATTTTTTTTATTTTGAATTTTTAATATGTTTTCATAAGAATTATTAAAATTAGGGTCCATACCTTTTAGAAATCCAAAATATTTTTTTAGTGTTGATATATATGAATTTAATTCGGTCTTTGTTCTTATAAAGCCATCCTTAATTGCATCTTTAATGAATAAATTCATATCAACGTCTTTTAAATCCGATATTGTCATATTTTTACCCGAGAGATAATAATCGTATATATCGACGAGATTATTAATATGCCTTTCAGTATATTTCTCAGAGAAATGGTCATATAGGTATTCTTCAAAATCGTCTAATTCCTCCGAAAGAATATCGTCTTCGTCATCTTGGTCTATGATATTGTATATATAATCAGTATATATTTTGTATACATTACTGCTGTATTTTTTTAAATATTTTTCCATTGAAAGTTTTTTATCATGTATTTTCATTTTATAATAATCATTATATATATCTTCAACTATATCATCTTCTACAAACTTTGGAAGAAAACTTATGTCACCTATAAATTTTTTATAGGATAATACTGTTGCTACTCTTCCAAATACTAAATCTGACGGATTCACCAATTTTGACAGTTCAGGTTCGTCTAATACGCATTTTTCTTTAAGAATAACATCTTCTATATATATTAGATCTCCCTTTATGCTGTTAATTTTATATATACTTATGTGGCATTTATTTCTTTCTATGAGTACTTCCTTTTCAAGGTTTGTCAGAGTATCGGATTTTTCTTCCAAAAGGTGTTCTATAAAATTCTTACCGTCTTTGGTTTTATAATCAAGGCTTAACCATATATTGAAGGCTATCATAGTTCTTTCTTCATCAATTTCAGGATAATCAAAATCAATATTGGTAAGAAATTTTTCTTTTTTTAAAAAGTTTCCTATATAATTTAAAAGTTTCTTTGTAGCACTTTCTTGTATAGCCATTATTTTTCCATATTCTAATTTATCCATAATTTCCTCCGACAATTTAAATATATAAGTAGTATAATATATTATACACTAAATGGATAGTTTCTCATAGAAATATATATTAATATTTTTTAACTGGAGTTTTTTTATAAAATTTGTTATTATTTAATATAATAGTAAGGGGGAGCAAAAAATGAAATTTAAAGATTATAAGTACATAAGGCCGGACATGGAAAAAATAAAGAAGGATTTTTCTTCTTTAATTGAAAAGTTTAACAAATCCGTTGAAGTTGAAGAACAAAATAGTATTATCCAAGAAATCAACTCTTTAAGGTCAGAAGTGGAAACAATGTCAACTCTTGTTAGCATAAGGAACTCCATAGATACAACGGATAAATTCTATGCGGATGAAAAAAGCTTTTTTGATGAAAAGGTTCCCGAATATCAAGATGTGGTAATTAATTATTACAGAGCATTGGTTAATTCAAAATTCAGGAAAGAATTAGAGAGAAAATGGGGAACTCATTTATTTGAGCTGGCGGAAATTCAGCTTAAAACTTTTTCTCCTGAAATCATAGAAGATATGGTAAAGGAGAATAAACTTATTACAGAATATGAAAAACTTATTTCTTCAGCAAAGATAGTGTTTGAAGGAGAAGAAAGAAACCTGTCTCAACTGCAGCCTTTTATGGAATCAAAAGATAGAGAAGTAAGAAAAAGAGCTTATGAAGCCCATTCTAATTTCTTTAAGGAAAATGAAGAAAAATTTGATCAGATATATGATGAATTAGTTAAACTTAGAGATAAGATGGCTAAAAAATTGGGATACAAGAATTTTGTGGAATTAGGATATGCCAGGATGTCGAGAACAGATTATAATGCGGAAATGGTTGCAAATTACAGAGAACAAGTAAAGAAGTATTTAGTTCCCATCGTTGCAGAATTAAAAGAGAGACAGAGGAAGAGATTGGGACTTCCGTCATTAAAATATTATGATGAACCTTTGGAATTTGTAACGGGGAATGCTACTCCAAAGGGAGACCCCGACTGGATATTAAAAAACGGCAAAAAGATGTTCGGGGAACTTTCAGAAGAAACAAAAGAATTTTTTAACTTTATGATAGATAGAGAACTTATGGATTTAGTAAGCAAAAAAGGGAAAATGAGCGGAGGATATTGTACCTATATTAACAAATATAAATCTCCGTTTATCTTTTCCAATTTTAACGGAACAAGCGGAGATGTGGATGTTTTAACTCATGAAGGAGGTCATGCCTTTCAGTGCTATGAAAGTAAGGACATGGATGTGCCGGAATATGTATTTCCGACGTCTGAAGCAGCGGAGATACATTCAATGAGTATGGAATTTCTGACATGGCCTTGGATGAACCTCTTCTTTGAAGATGAAGAGGATAAATATAAATTCAGCCATTTAAGCGGTGCGGTAAATTTCATTCCTTACGGAGTGACTGTAGATGAATTTCAACATTTTGTCTATGAAAATCCGGAGGCTACTCCCAGAGAAAGAAAATCCAAATGGAGAGAGATTGAAAAGAAATATCTTCCCTTCAGAGATTATGAAGATAATGATTTTCTAAACAGGGGAGGATTTTGGTTCAAACAAAGCCATATATTTGAGGTTCCATTTTATTATATCGATTATACTTTAGCTCAAGTTTGTGCATTTCAGTTCTGGATAAAATATAGAGAAGATAGGAACAAAGCATGGAATGATTATCTGAAGCTATGCAAAGCCGGGGGAAGCAAATCCTTCCTGGAGCTTGTAAAGATTGGAAATATCAGAAATCCTTTTGAGGATGGATGCATAAAAGAAGTGGTAAAACCTATAAAGGAATGGTTAGATGGAATAGACGACAGTAAATTTTAAAATTAAGGAATGAGTTTAAAATGAAATTATCTCCCATTGCAGAAAAATAAAGCTATGATAGGAGATAATTTTATTTTAGAGAGAAAAGGAATGTTCTTTACCTGATGCAGATGGTTTTGGAAAATTTTTTAAAATTTGAAGGAAATAGTTTATTGATACGGCAATAGAGAATGATTTTTTTTAATTCAATCGGGTAAAACTATAAATGTAATTTATATTTAAATAATGTAGAGGTGCTTAATTTGAAGAAAAACAGAAAGATGCTTAAAGTTTTAATTATACTTGGCTTTCTTATTGTTATGATTTATTTAGTAAAAAATTTAGATATTTATAATAAAGAAAGTATAACTGATTTTTTTTCAAACGCTGATAAAAATCGGAATTTTACTCTGTTTTTTATTTTACTGACTACTTTATTTATAACATTCTTTGTGCCTGTGACATGGTTCAGCGTTCTCGGCAGCTTTTTCTTTGGCCTGAAGGGATTTATATATGTTTTTTTAGCTTGTATAATTGGATCAATAGGAGTTTTTTATATTTCTAAAATATTTCGAGATGATGTGATGAAAATTGTACATAAGGTTTATGACAGAAAGCCCAGAAAGGTAAATTTAGATGAAATTTCAAAAAAAATAAATAAATTTGGAATAGGATATATATTTTTTTTAAGGAGTATGCCCTTTATACCCTACAGCGTAGTTAATTGCATATCCGGGGTTACATCTGTTAAATTTAAGGATTACATTTTGGGAACCATTTTCGGAATGGGGCCGGGGCTTTTTACTACATCTTATTTCTTAGTAAAAGCGGTAAATATAAAATATAACCCTATGGGAGCAGTATGGGGAGTGGGAATAAAACTTATCTATGTCTTCGCGGTGATTATGTGGTATAAGAAAAGTAAATATAGAACTAAAGAATAATTTTTTAAAAGCCGATATATTACGTAGAATATCTAAGGGGGGATATGCATGGAAATAAGCAGTTTATCAACTTATTCCGTAAATAATGATTTTGTTTTTGTTAATAATCAAAGGGAGGGAAATCGTAATATTGAATTGGGGAAAAATAATACCGTTATAGAGAGAGAAAAAACGGAGATTGAGGAAAAGCCCGAGGGAGAAATAATTGACGCTGTAGAATCTGCAAATAAAAAATTTATTGCTTATGATAGAAAGTTTGAATTTTCGATTCATGAAAAAACCAAAGAAATAATGGTTAAAGTAATAGATGTAAATACAAATGAAGTAATACGGGAAATACCTCCTGAAAAGATATTAGACTTGGTAGCTGCTATATGGGAAATTGCCGGAATTATAGTAGATGAAAAAATTTAAGGTGGTGATTGTATGAACAGTAGTTCAAGAATAACAGGTTTGGCATCAGGAATAGATACTGAAACCATAATTAACGATCTGATGAAAGCAGAGAGGGTAAAACTTGATGAAGTACAACAAGAAAAACAGTTATTGGTATGGAAGCAGGAAATATATAATAGTTTAAATAAAGATTATGCCAATTTTATATTAAATACTAAAAAAGACTTGGGTCTTGTAAGTACTACATCAACGGGTTCTTATGTTTCAAATTCCTATGATAATTTAACATGGGTGAAGAAAGCAATTTCTTCAAATGAAAATATTGCCAAAGTTTCTGCTACGGCAAAATCAGTGAATGGGATTTATAATGTAAATGTGAAAAATCTTGCCGAAGGAGTAAGCTTAGTAAGTACGGGAGAAATTTCAAAGGATGAAAATGGCATTAAGAGAGATGTGACGAATTTAAAACAGCTTGGAGTGAATATAGGAGAGAATGAAGAGAAAAGAGTAACAGTTACGACAAGTAATGGGTCGGTGACTTTTAAATTTGTTAATTCGGGAGAAAAGGTAAAAGTTGATAAAGATAATAATATTGTGTCCATAAATATAAACGAGGCCAATTTAAGTGATTTGGCAAAGGCCGTAAGTGATGCCAAGGTTTATAGTGAAGATGGAAAAGATCAGAAATCTTTGGGAGTGAAAGCAAATTATGATTCCACTATAGACAGGTTTTTCTTTCAAACTTCCGATACGGGAAGCAAAAATTTTTTAAAGGTAGAAGAGGCAACAGTAGAAGTTGGAGAAGATGGAAAAATCACAGTTGTAGATGGGACAGGCAAAAATCTTTTCGTAGGAAGCGAAAATCTTCTTAAAGTAGCCGGAAAAGATGAAGATAATCAAACATTTTATCTTAGTAATGGAATTAAAAGAGAGGGTAAAGATGCAGAGATAAGTTTTAACGGTGCAGAGAATATTTTATTGTCATCCAACCAATTTACCATAAATGGTATAGATTTTAATTTAATTGATGAAGGTTCATTTACTGTAACCGTTGATACAGATGTGGACAGCGTATATGAAAAGATTCAAAAATTTGTGGACAGTTATAATGAATTAGTAGAAAAGACAAGTAACCTTCTTACTGAAAAAAAATACAGGGATTATCAACCTCTTACTGATGATCAGAAGAGTGATATGAAAGAGGATGATATAAAACTGTGGGAAGACAAGGCTAAAAGCGGATTATTGCGCAGCGATGGAACCCTTGAGAGCACAATGAGCAATATGAGAGGCTGGTTATATAATACAATAGAAGGGGTATCGGGAAGTTTTGATTTCATAGCTGATATAGGAATAACCACAGAAAGTTATTCTCAGGGCAGCGTAGGAGGCAAGCTTACTATTGATGAAACAAAGCTGAAAGATGCCTTAAGAAAAGATACCAACGGAGTATTGGAGGTATTGTTTAAGGAGCCCGATTATTCTTCGGAAGCATTGAAGGGGACAAATGCCTATATGCAGGAAAGCCAAATGACGAAAGAACAGATTGAGGCTAAGAGAAAACAAAGCGGTATAGTTACAAGAGTTTATGACAGCTTGATTCAAGGAATGGGAGATATTGTCCTTAAATCAGGTACAGGAGATGAAGCGGACCTTTACAGAAAGGTAAAATCAAATATGCTTATAGATTTTGTAACGAAGTATGGAAGTATAAGCACTATTGATGAAGATGTATTGGACTTGGATCAAAAGATTTATGACTTAAATCAATACTTGTCGGATAAGGAGGAAAGCTATTATACGAAATTTACGGCTATGGAGAAGGCCATTGCAAGTATGAGCAGTCAAAGCAGTTGGCTTACACAACAATTTAGCCAACAATAGAAAGGATGGGGAAGAATGTCATTAAGTGTGCTCAATCAATATAAACAAAATTCCATCTTAACGGCAGCTCCGGAAGAATTAACTTTGATGCTTTTTGACGGAGCGATTAAATTTGTCAACCTTGGGAAAATTCATATTGAAAATGGAGAAATAGAAAAAGCAAATTCTGCAATATTAAGAGCTCAAGATATAATTGTGGAATTGGATTCTTCTTTGGATATGAAATACGAAATATCGAAAAATTTAGATGAGATATATAAGTTTATTTTGAACCGACTTATTGCAGCGAATCTAAAAAAGGATATTGCTCCGTTAGACGAGTCTTTAGAGCTTTTAAATGAAATTAGGGACACTTGGAAAGAACTTACAAGGGAAATAAAAAAGATGAGGTATGGAAATAAGCAGGTGAAGATATGAAGGAAGATTTAGTTTCAGAACTTATTGAAATAAGTGAAAAAAAATTAGGCTTATTAGATGAGATGCTTCTTCTTACAAAGAAACAAAGAACTGTAATATCTCAAGAAAAACAAGGCAATTTAAATGAGATAATTGACAAGAAAGACAAAATAATAGATGAAATTGACAAACTGGATAAAATCTTTATTCTTAAGTTTTCCAGATACAAATTGGAAAACAAAGTTGAAAGTATAGATAAGATAGATGTACGAGATAAGCCTGAATTGAAAAATTTGAAGGATGTTATAACTAAAATTACTTCTACCCTTATGGCTATTTCCATAATAGATAAAGAAAATAATTTAGAAATAAAGGATAAGCTGGAAGATGTTAAAGAAAATTTAAAGAAGGTTAAAGATGGATACAGAGCATATAAGGGATATAACAAAAAGGTTAAAGGAAGTATACTAATTGACGAAAAGAGATAGAAAAATATTTATATAGGATTTTGAAATCCTATATAAATATTTTTTTTATAACGAATAGGAAAATTCTTACTTATAAATATTGGTAAAAAGAACTTTCCGTAAATGAGTTTCAAGAAAAGCCCTGATTTACCTTAATATATTAATGTTTTAGCAGAAACATTTTTACATTCAATATGTAGTATCATGATACATCTGATTGCGCAATTAAAAGCATAAGTATTATTATAAAATAATTACAGATTATATAATAAATTGTATAAAAAATATATTGATATAATTGTCCACCTTTTATTAAGAAACTTATCCACATAAATTTTATAGTATAAACAGTTTTCCACAGAATTATGCACATTATCCACAGAAATTTTATTATTTTATCCACATTTTTTAAAAAAAAGAGTAATAAATATTTATACAGAGATGATGCATAATATTTTATTAAAAAAAATATATTAGTTGTTAATATTAGATTTTTTGTGGGTATAATAAAATAAATACATTAAACATAAGAGAATTTATCTTGTGTGGAAGGGAGTTGGAGTTTATGAAGATAAATATTAAAGGCAAGAATATCGATGTAACCGAATCTTTAAGGGATACTACCTTGAAAAAAATAGGAAGATTAGATAAGTATTTTCAAAAAGATGTGGAAGTTTTTGTTACTTATAGCGTAGAAAAAAATAGGAAAATAATTGAGGTAACAATAAATCTTCCCGGAAATATTCTTAGAGCCGAAGAATCAGGCGATGATATGTACGTATCGATTGATAGGGCCGTAGATATTTTAGATGGGCAAATCAGAAAATATAAAACTAAACTCCAAAAGAGATATCAGAATGGTGCTACTATTAGATTTGAAAATATTCAACCATTAAACCATGAGGAGAACAAACCTAAAATAGTGAAGACTAAAAAATTTCCTATGAAGCCTATGGATGAGGAAGAGGCTGTACTTCAAATGGAGCTTCTGAGACACAATTTCTTTATGTTTAGGAATTCGGAAACAGATGAAGTAAATGTTGTTTATAAAAGGAAAGACGGCGATTATGGCTTAATTGAGCCAGAGATTTAATAATGTTAATTAAAATAGACTAAAAATTGCAAGATTTAAATCTTGCAATTTTTAGTCTATTTATATATATTTGGAAAACAATATTTTTTAAAAAAGATATAATAGTGAAATCGTTAAATTTACTGATTTAGACATAATACTTATTTGTATTGATAAGAAATCACATAAGTGATAAAATTAGAAAATAGGCAACAGTTAATTTTAAGAGGTGATTAAAAACATGACAAGTTTTTTTAAAAAAATTGCTAATTTTTATAGCGACAAGGAACTGAAAAAGATTACACCTATAGTAGACAAAATAGAATCTTTCGATAAAGATACGGAAAGACTTTCGGATGGAGAACTTAAAGGGAAAACAGAAGAATTTAAAGATAGATATAAAAAGGGAGAAAGTATTGATAGTTTGTTACCTGAAGCTTTTGCTGTAGTAAGGGAAGCTTCTAAGAGAGTTCTTGGATTGAAACATTTTAGAGTACAGCTGTATGGAGGAATTATTCTTCATCAAGGTAGAATAGCTGAGATGAAAACCGGTGAAGGAAAAACTCTTGTTGCCACTCTTCCTGCTTATTTAAATGGGTTGACCGGTGAAGGGGTTCATATCGTGACAGTAAATGATTATTTGGCAAAAAGAGACAGACAGTGGATGGGAAAGGTTTATGAATTTTTAGGACTTTCTGTGGGATGTATTCTCCATGATATGGACAATAAAGAAAGAAGAAATGCTTATAATTGTGATATTACTTACGGAACCAACAATGAATTTGGGTTTGATTATTTAAGAGATAACATGGTCATATATAAAGAAGAGATGGTTCAAAGAGGACTAAATTATTCTATAGTGGATGAAGTGGACAGCATACTTATAGATGAAGCAAGAACACCGTTGATTATTTCGGGAACTGGAGATAAATCCACGAAATTGTATTATGTAGCGGATAATTTTGTCGGTCTCCTTGAAGGCAGGATAATAAGTCCTGATGAGGGCAGAACGGATATCTTTGAGAGAGAGATAAAGGAAGAGACAGTAGACTATGTTGTAGATGAAAAATCAAGGACAGTAAATCTGACGGAAAAGGGAACTAAAAAAGCTGAAAATTTCTTCGGGCTGGAAAATTTAGCGGATGTTGAAAATATGGAAATTGCTCATCATATAAATCAGGCTTTAAAGGCAAAATATTTAATGAAGAGGGATATCGACTATGTAGTTAAAGACGGAGAAGTTATAATCGTAGATGAGTTTACAGGAAGGCTTATGTATGGGAGAAGATATAGCGATGGCCTTCACCAAGCAATTGAAGCAAAAGAAAAACTGGAAGTAAAAAGCGAGTCAAAAACTCTTGCCACCATTACATTTCAGAATTATTTTAGAATGTATAAAAAACTTGCAGGTATGACAGGTACCGCTAAAACCGAAGAGGACGAATTTAGAGAAATATATAATATTGATGTAGTGGAGATACCTACTAATATGCCTGTTATAAGAGAAGATCTTCATGATGTTATATATAAAACTGAAGAGGCTAAATTTAATGCTGTAGTAAAAGATATAGAAGAAAGACATTCCAAAGGTCAACCTGTGCTGGTGGGAACCATATCAATAGAGAAGAGTGAGCGCCTTAGCAAAATGTTGGCTAAGGAAAGAATTCCTCATCAAGTATTAAATGCTAAATATCATGAAAAAGAAGCGGAAATAGTATCTCAAGCAGGAAGATTGAATTCGGTTACTATTGCAACAAATATGGCAGGGCGTGGTACTGATATTGTTTTAGGCGGTAATCCTGAATATCTTTCGAAAATCGAGATGAAAAAGAAGGGGTACAGCGATCACGTTATATCCTTGGTTGACAGCTTTGCGGAAACGGATGATCCAGAAATAATAGAAGCTAAGAAGGCATATAATGATATTTTGAAGAAATATAAAGAACAAACGGATAAGGAACATCAGGAGGTAGTTAAAGTCGGAGGGCTTCATATTATAGGAACGGAAAGACATGAGTCAAGAAGAATTGATAATCAGTTGAGAGGTCGTTCAGGAAGGCAAGGGGACCCAGGTTCATCAAGATTTTATATTTCTCTTGAAGATGATCTTATGAGGCTATTCGGAGGCGAGAGGATAAAAAGCATGGTAGAAAGCTTAAATATGCCTGATGATGAACCTCTTGAACACAAAATTCTTACAAAGTCCATAGAAAATGCTCAGAAGAAAGTGGAAGGAAACAATTTTGGAATAAGAAAGCATGTTCTTCAATATGATGATGTTATGAATAAACAAAGAGAAGTGATGTATGGAGAAAGAAGAAAGGTTTTGTATGGAGAAAATCTTAAAAGTTATATCTTATCTATGATTAAAACTATAATAGAAAGTTCTGTAGATATGTATTCCGATGGGAATAAATTGGCAAAGGATTGGAATTTGGAAGGTATGAAAAATTACCTTGAAACTATATTTCCTCTAAAGATAGCTGATGAATCGGAAACTTTAGAATTGGATAAGGAAAAGTTCGTTGAAAAACTATATAATACCGCTGAGGAATTATATAATAAGAAGGAAAAAGAAATAGGAGAGGAAAGATTCAGAGAAATTGAAAGAATAATTCTCCTTCAAGTAGTGGACAGAAGATGGATGGATCATATAGACGCCATGGATCAATTAAAACAGGGGATAGGTCTTAGAGCTTATGGTCAGCAGGATCCTGTAATGGCATATCAGACAGAGGGATTTGATATGTTTGAAGAAATGACTAAGAATATTCAGGAGGATACTGTTAAATTTTTATTCCATATTGAATCTCCCGACAAGATGGAGAGGAAGAGAATAGCGAAAGCTACTTCGACTAATATTGACGGAGGAGATAAAAAAGGAAAGACCATAGTAAAAGGGAAGAAAATCGGAAGAAATGATCCATGTCCCTGCGGCAGTGGCAAGAAGTATAAAAAATGTTGTGGAAGAAACGAATAATTGAAGGAGTGATTTAATGGAAGATATTTATTTATACGTAGAAAAATTAGATAAATTAACAAAGACTTTAAAAGAACTGAGTGTTTCTCTTTGACTTGGAAAATTTAAAAAATAAAGAAAAGGAGCTTCAAAGTAAAACTTACGGTGGAAATTTTTGGGAAGACACCGATAAGGCTCAGAGAATACTTCAAGAATTAAAAAACATTAAAAACAAAATAGAGGAATATGAAAAGTTAAAAAAAGGATTGGAAGATATTTCAGTATTGCTGGAGCTCTATAATGAGGAAGAGGATGAAAGTCTGATAAAGGAAGCAGAAGAATTTTTGAAAACATCGGAAAAAGGAATAGAGGACCTGAAGCTTTCAACTTTCTTCAATGGTGAATTTGATAAAAATGATGCTATTATGTCTATACATCCGGGGGCAGGAGGATTGGAAGCTCAGGATTGGGCTGAGATGCTTTTGAGGATGTATAAAAGATGGGCAGAAAGAAAGGAATTTAAGGTAGATATACTTGATATTCTTCCGGATACAGAAGGAGGAATAAAAAGTGTTACTTTGATGGTGAGAGGTTTTAATGTTTACGGATATTTGAAATCAGAAAAAGGAGTTCACAGGCTTGTAAGGATTTCTCCCTTTGATTCATCAGGAAGAAGGCATACTTCTTTTGCCAGCGTAGATGTTTTTCCCGATATAGATGAAAGTATTTCCATAGATATAAATCCTGATGATTTAAAAATTGATACCTATAGATCCAGCGGAGCAGGAGGTCAATATGTAAATACAACGGATTCTGCCGTTAGGATCACCCATATACCTACTGGAATTACAGTTCAGTGTCAAAATGAGAGGTCTCAACATAGCAATAGATTAACCGCTATGAAAATGTTAAAGGCCAAACTTACTCAATTGGCAAAGGAAGAACAGAAAGAAAAAATTGAGGATTTACAGGGGAAATATACTCAAATAGCCTGGGGTTCTCAAATAAGATCTTATATATTTCATCCATATACTCTTGTAAAGGATCACAGAACAAATGCAGAAGTGGGAGATGCAAGCAGAGTAATGGATGGAGATTTGGATTTTTTTATGAATGAGTATTTGAAAATGAAAGTCATTAAATAAAATATTTCAAAGAATATATTAAGTACTTGAACTGCATATAATCTGCGGTGAGAGTACTTTTTAATATAAAATAATTTACCGAATATAGGCTTTAAATAAATTTATTTAGAGGAATTATATAAAATTTGTAGAATATTTAATCATACGTGATTTTTTGAAAAGGGAGTGATGATTTTTGAAAATAAGGATGAGGAGGAAAGAAGAAACAAAAAAGATAAAAACAAATCATAAAAATAATAATATTAAACTGGCTGGAGGAATGGGAAAAAAATTTAAAAATTTAAGGAAAAAAAGTATAAAAAATCAGATTGTATTTTTGTTTTTAATATTTACAATAGTACCGGTAATTATGAATGCAATTTTAAGCTATTATTTTATAAGTAATAATGTTATAGAAAATATAAAAGATTCTAATGTCAGACTTGTATCTTCCTTGTCAGATCAGATTGATAGTTTTATAGAAAATACTTTTAATGTAATCGAGAGCAGTGCAGAAACAAATGACTTCATTAGTATGGATAAAACAGAGGGGGAAATAAAACTTAATTCTATAATAAAAAGAACGGAAAATATACTTAGTATTCATATTTATGATATGGACGGAAACCCAATAATGTCTACATTAGGAGTAGACAAGGTTAAAAATATAAAAGGTGAATCATGGTTTGATACGGCTAAAAATGGGAAAAGGTGTGTTACTGATTCTTATCTTGAAGGTAAAGTTCCGGTAGTATCTTTAGTATCACCTTTAAAAAATTCAGTAAATGTCCAAGACGGAATTATAATAGCTAATATAAATCTTAAAGGACTTACGGACATAGTTCAAAAGCAGAAAATCGGAGAAACGGGAATTACATATATAGTAGACAGTAAAGGAACAATCATAGCTCATCCAGATTATAAAGAAAAAGTTATAGAGAGATATAACGGAATAAGTCATAAACTTCAAGGAGCAATAGATGTTTTAAACGAAAAAAATAAAAATAATGATTTTTATTTAAATGAAAAGGGAAAAGAGGTTCTGGGATGTTTTACAAAAATTTCTTCAACAGGCTGGGGAATTATATTGGAACAAGACAAGGAAGAAATAAACGGAATTGTTATGAGCGGGTTCAAAGGTACGATTTATTCAACTATAATAATATTATTTATAGTAATAGCGATATCCGCCTATGAGGCAAAAAAACTTTCCGATCCAGTAGAAAAACTTGCAGTGGTGGCAGGCAAAATAGGAGAAGGGGATCTAAGAGAAAAAGTTAAGGTGGATTCCGAAAACGAAATCGGACAGCTTGAAAGATCATTTAATGCGATGGTAGATTCCTTATATGACGTAGTATTAAGTGCTATGGATACTTCTCAGAATGTGAAAACATCATCCAATGAGCTTTTAGAAAATGCGGATATGGTTATATCCGCAGCATCGGAAATAACAGGGGTTATAGAGGAAGTATCAAAAGGTACGGAAGATCAGATTAAGAAAGTAGATAACACTACAAAGGAGTTTTTAGAAATATCTTCAATAGTAAAGGATATTGAAAAGAACTTTTCATATATATTGAATAGTTCAAATAATGCCTACGGAAATGCTAAGAAAGGTTCTTCGGATGTCCAGGAGACTATAACTTCCATGAACTCAATATCCCAAAAAGTAGTTGACTCTGCCCAAAAAATGAATGTTTTAAAAGAATATACCAATGATATCAATAACACTGTATCACTTATAAATAATATTTCGAAGCAAACCAACTTACTTGCTTTGAATGCAGCAATAGAAGCCGCAAGGGCAGGAGAAGCCGGAAAGGGGTTTACAGTTGTGGCTGAAGAAGTTAGAAAACTTTCGGAAGAAACGGATAAAGCGTCAAAGAATATAGTAAATGTGACAAATAAAATACAATATGAAACTGACAATGTAATTAAGTCTATGGTGGATGGAGTAACGGAAGTAGAAAAAGGAAACAAAATTATAAAGAGAACTTCCTCTACCTTTGAATCAATTATGAAAGGAACGGAGTATGTTACTGTTACAGTGGAGAATTTTAAGAAGATATTGGAAAAACTTTCCGAAGGAATTGAGAATGTAAATTCATCAATTAGAGAAGTAAGCAAAATTGCTGAAGAAACTTCTGCAGGAACGGAAACTGTTTTGGCAAGTACGGAAGAACAAGAAGCATATCTTCATTCAATTAAGGAATCTGTGGAAAACCTTAAGTCCATGAGTGAGGACTTGGCTCAGATACTCTTAAAATTCAAAATGGAGTAAAGAACGGAAATGTTAATTGATGTGGTGAAAAATTATATAAAGAACTTAATTATTTAAAACATTAAAAAACGGTCAGAAAGAGTAATTAAGATTATAAAGTATAGGGAGAACTTACTTGGAAAGTGAAAACAGAATATTTAACTTTTTAGCAAGAGTTCTCCCGTCTTTTATAACCCATAGGGAACATAATATACCTTAGTGTAAATTTCCTGTAAAATGGGAATAGTTCACTTTTAAAATAATTCAGGGAACAGGGGGATGAGTACATCTATCATTGTTAAAGAAAATACTATTTGAGATTTGACATAAATTATATATTGGAAAGGAGATGGGGAGTTAACAAGTAGAAACAATGATAGAGGATATTTTAACAGTGAAGTGGGAAATGGCAAATTTCGGTTATTAAAGTGAAATGGTCTGTAATGATTTAGAAATTTAGAAAGAAGTAGAATTTTTTAAGTATAAGTATATATAAAACCATAATAAAGAAAAGGGGTGGGATTATGTATGGTTTAAGAGAACTTCAGTATGAGGAAGGAATACTTTGTGGGATAATGAGTTCCAACCTTGCTAATGGGTATTGTGCTCCTTTCGGAAATTTTATAGAAAAATATTTAAAAAGTGGTGGGGCCCTTATATATGTTTATAATAAGACAAATAAAAAACCCGATAAAGAATATTTTGAAAGATATTGGGAAATTAATTCGGAATTGTATGAGAAAAAAGGGCAGCTAATTTTTTTATGTCTTGAGGATCAATTATTATGTAATAAGACTGTAAATATGGAAATGATTGAAAAGTTTTATAGCAATAAAGTAAAAGCCTTAAAAAAATCTAACTTTGAAAAAATAATTGTTTATATGATGCAAGACAGATATTGTGCCTTCAAGATATCGGAAGAAGAAACTTATAATATTCTGAATATATTAAAAACAATAATTAATAAAGAAAGAGTAATGGCATTGGTTAAATATATAGTAGATGATCTTTCTGAAAGGATTTTTATTAACTTAATATCTTTAAGCGATTATTTTATAATAGATGGGCGTAATGATTTAAAAGTTTATAATTATTCTGAACTAATTAAAAATGCTTTAGAAAATTTGTTTATAAAACAAAACTATGAGGAACAAAATATAAAGGAATTGAAAAAAGTAGAAAATTTAAAAAATATGGGGCAACTTTTTCAGGGAATAATTCATGATTTTAATAATTTACTCTCTACAATTATCGGCGTGTCTCAGATATGTATGTTAAAGAGTCCGAAGGAAGGTTTGAATGAGTATTTTAATACTATATATAAAACTTCATTAGACGGAAAAGCAATACTAAATAAAGTACAAAGCTATATAAGAGGTATTACGGATAACAGAAAAGGTTTTTACAATATAAATAATATAGTTGAAACCAGTATATCCATGGCAAGGTATAGGATTAAATCTAAAAAAATAGTGATAAAATCAAGGTTAAATTCGGACAATTTAGTATATTGTAATGAACATGAAATAAGGCAGGTGGTTTTAAATCTTCTTCTCAATTCTATAGATTCCATAGAGGAAGAAGGAGTAGTTACGGTAAGCACCTATAACAGTGGAGGTAACACATGTCTAAGAGTAGAAGATACGGGAGTTGGAATGGATAAATTAACATTGGGCAGAATATTCGAACCTTATTTTACTACAAAAGGAGATAAGGGAAATGGATTGGGATTGAATATATCAAAACAAATATTAGAAGAACACGATGCTACAATTAAAGTTGAAAGTAAATTAGGGAATGGAAGTAGGTTTACTATAACCTTCACACAGGAAGCAGGCCAAATGTTAGCTGAAAGTAATGCTTTCTATAAAGGGAACACAAAAGTTTTGATAATAGAGGATTCCGATATTATAGGGAGAGAATTGTTAAAATATTTATCTATACTTAATATAAATGGAAAGATTGAAATCGACAAAAACTTAATATTAAAAGAATTATCAGAAAATAAGTATGAACTGGTAATATGTAATTTTAATTTATCTAATTTAAATCCTTTAGAGATTTCAGAAGAAATTAAAGAAAAATTTCCCGACATTCCATTTGTATTATTAATGGAAAATTCTGAAATAATAAATGAAAAATATTTGAGAACGGTGGATTTTATTCTGCGTAGGCCTTTTACTACGGAAGAATTAGCCGAAATTATCAGAAAATGTTTAAAAACCAATAAAAATAATGAACATAACGAACATAATATTTGTAACATTTCATAGAATATTATGTTTGTACTACTTACAGTGTATAAGATTAAAGGCTGAAAGTATATTAACAATCAACAATTAATATATTGCTGAATAAAGAAATATTAAATTGGAAAAATTAATAAAAGCTGGATTTTAAATAATTAAAAAAAAATATAATTTATTATTGTATTTTGTAATTATATCTACTATAATAAAATTGTTTATTTGAATGAATAAAAAAGCTTGAATCGCTTTGCAAAAGCCTGAAACTAATGCAACGAAGTTTCAGGCTTTTTATCTGAAAATAGTTGAAAGAAGGTGTTTATCAAGGTGTATAAATTAGATCAAACTCAAACTCCTTTATTTGATGCCCTTATGGAATATGTAAATAATAAGACAATTCCATTTCATGTACCCGGACATAAAAAAGGAATGGGAATGGATAATAAGTTTAAAAATTTTGTGGGGAACAATGTATTGTCTATTGATGTTACTGTATTTAAATTGGTTGATAGTCTTCATCACCCCGAAGGGCCTATAAAAAAAGCTCAAGAGCTTGCAGCCGATGCATATGGCGCAGACAGAGCATTTTTTTCGATTAATGGTACTTCAGGTGCAATACAGGCTATGATTTTAAGTGTAGTGTCCCATGGAGATAAGATTATAATACCAAGAAACGTCCATAAATCAGTAACGGCAGGGATAATCTTGAGTGGTGCTGTACCCATTTATATTAAACCGGAAGTTGATAGAAAAGTCGGATTAGCTTTAGGGGTTACTCCTGAAACTGTTGAGGAAGCTTTAAAGAATAATCCGGATGCTAAGGCAGTATTGATTATAAATCCCACCTATTATGGGGTAGCAGCTGATATTAAAAGGATAGCAGACATAGTCCATTCTTATGATATACCTTTAATAGTAGATGAAGCTCACGGAGCACATTTAGGCTTTAATAATAGATTGCCGATGTCTGCAATATCGGCAGGTGCAGATATGAGTGCTCAAAGTACTCATAAGATAATAGGTTCTTTAACCCAAAGTTCTCTACTTCAAGTCATGGAAAAAAGGGTTGATGTGAATAAGGTTCAACAAGTTATGAACCTTCTGCAAACTACAAGTCCTTCATATATACTTATGGCTTCTTTGGATGTGGCAAGGATGCAAATTGCAACTAAGGGCAAAGAACTTTTGGATAGGGCTATAGATTTAGCAGAATATGCACGAAGGGAAATAAACAAAATTCCGGGACTTTATTGTTTTGGAGATGAAATACTTAAAAAGAAGGGAGTTTATGCTCTTGATCCGACAAAACTTACTATTTCTTGTAGAGAAATGGGGATAACCGGGAATAAATTGGAAAGAATATTAGCGGAAAAATACCATATTCAACTGGAGCTTTCAAATTTGTTCAACGCCTTGGCTGTAGGAAGTTTTGGGGATTCAAAGGAAGGTTTTGATGCATTGATTTCCGCTTTAAAAGAAATTAGCGATGAATACAAGGATTTACCTAAGGAGAACAGAAGAATGCTGGATATACCAGACATTCCTAAACAGATAGTTGCTCCGAGAGAAGCTTTTATGGGAGATAAGACTCCGCTGCCATTACGTGAAAGTATAGGCTGTATAAGCGGGGAATTCTTAATGGCTTATCCTCCTGGGATACCGGTACTTTGCCCAGGAGAAGTGATAACACCTGATATTATAGACTATGTAGAGGATATGAAAGATGCCGGACTTTATGTACAGGGAACGGAAGATCCGGATGTTAATTATATAAGAATATTGAATGTTTGATATTGACACTGATTATAATTGGATATATAATGTTTCTTGAATTGGATATTAGTCTTCAGGGCAAGGTGTGAGTCCTTACCGGTGGTTACAGCCCACGCGCCGAAATTTTTTGGCTGACTTGGTGAAAGTCCGAGGCCGACAGTTAGAGTCTGGATGGAAGAAGATCAATTTTATCTAATATTTTAATTAGATTTATTTACCCTGAGGATTTATCTTCAGGGTTTTTTAAATTCCTGAAGAAATATAAATCTATGGAGGAATTTAATTATGGAGATTAAAAAACAAAAAATCAATACGAAGGTTTTAGTAAAAGTCGGGATACTATCGGCGATTTCTTTTTTGTTAATGATAGCGGAATTCCCCTTGTGGTTTGCGCCTGGATTTTTGAAAATGGATCTAAGTGAAATTCCTGCTTTGTTGGGAGCCTTTGCTCTGGGTCCTGTGGCAGGAATCCTGATAGAATTTATGAAGAATGTCCTATTTATTGCTATCAGAGGAAGTAACAGCATGATGGTAGGAGAAATTGCAAATTTTATGGTAGGGAGTATATTTGTTTATATATCCGGAATCGTATATGTTAAAAATAAAAGTAGAAAGAATGCAATAATAGGCATGATTTTGGGGACAATAGCTATGACTGTTTTTATGTCCATAGCAAATTATTATGTGATGATACCTTTCTATGCTAAATTATATGGAATGAATTTAGATAGTATTGTATCTATGGGCACCGCATTAAATAGCAACATAACCGATTTTAAATCTCTTATTGCATATTCTATAGTTCCCTTTAATTTATTCAAAGGGGCTGTAGTTACACTTATAACTGTACTCTTGTATAAACGAGTGTCGCCGATACTTCATAAATAGGTGGCTTAGAAAATAATGGAGATATTAAAACTATCTCTATTATTTTTTTTATATAGCTTAAAAAAATAGTTAATGTTATAATTATTATGGTTTATTATAGTAGAAAGGCTGGTATTATGATTAAATATATATCACATGATTTGAAGGATACAGAAAAATTAGGGTTAAAATTAGGTAAGATACTTAAAAAGGGAGATTTTATAAATCTTTCCGGAGACTTGGGGACAGGAAAAACAACTTTAACTAAAAGTATAGGTAAAGGTCTTGGAGTATCAGAGTATATTACAAGTCCTACTTTTAATTTAATTAATGAGTATAATGGAAGACTTCGATTATACCATTTTGATGTATACAGGCTTAAAAGTCCTGAAGAAATGTTTGATCTTGGATATGAAGAATATTTTTATTCCGATGGAGTCACCATAATAGAATGGGGAAATAATATAGTAGATATGCTCCCTAAAGAAAGGCTTGATATATATATGGATGTAGGAATAAATGATAATGAAAGAAAAATATTTATTAACGGGAAAGGGAAAAGGTATATTGAAATGGAAGAGGAGCTGAAAAGAATTGAAAATATTATCTATTGATACATCCACTGTAGTAGCTACTTGTGCTATATTAGATGAAGAAAAAGTATTGGGAGAGTTTTCTTTAAATCAGCAAGTAACCCATTCTGAAAATCTTATTCCTATGATTAAAGAAATGATGGATGGTTTGAATTTAAATATTAAGGATATAGATTTTTTTGCAGGTGCGGTAGGACCAGGTTCCTTTACCGGGATTAGAATAGGAATTGCAACTATTAAGGGCTTTGCTCATGTGACGAAAAAAAAAGTAATAGGAGTATCCACTTTAGAAGGCTTGGCCTTTAATGTTCCCTATGCAAAGATAATTATTCCGATGATAGATGGAAGAAGAAACAGGGTATATACAGGTATATATGGTTGGGAAAAGGGTAAACTTTTAAGTATGGGAAATGAAACAATTATAGATATTGATGATTTTTTAAGAAATCTTGATATAGGTTTTGAAAAAATAGTTTTTAATGGAGATGGTGCTTTAAAATATAAAGAAAAAATAATGAATATACTTAAGGAGAGAGCAATTTTTTCTCCAATAAATTTGAATATGCCGAGAGCTTCCGGAATAGGAGAATTGGCAATGGTTAAAATAAATGAAGGAAAAGCGGTTGATTGTTATAGTTTAGTTCCTAAATATTTAAGAGAAGCTCAGGCTCAAATGGATCTTATTAAAAGAGGGTATTGAATGATATGGATATAAAGGTTAGAAATATGGAAGAGAAGGATATAGACAGTGTACTGAAAATAGAAAAAGAGTCTTTTTCTGTTCCTTGGTCAAGAGATTCTTTTGTTTTGGAAGTTACAAAGAATATGCTTGCAAAGTATATAGTAGCTGAATTAGATGGAAAAACAGTAGGGTATGGAGGAATATGGCTTATAATAGATGAAGGACATGTGACAAATATAGCCGTTGCTAAGGATTACAGAGGATTGGGAATAGGGAATAAAATAGTAGAAGGTATTATAAAAATATGTGCAGACAGAAATATAAGATCAATAACTTTGGAAGTGAGAAAATCTAATAATATAGCGCAAAATTTATATAAAAAATACGGATTTAAAGGTTATGGCATTCGTTCCAGATATTATTCAGATAATAATGAAGATGCGATAATAATGTGGAAAAGCATAGAAGATTAATTAGAGGTGAAGAAATGACAAAAGATATTATTACATTATCCATAGAAACGTCATGTGACGAAACGTCATGTGCAGTTGTTAAAAATGGTAGGGAAGTTCTTTCCAATATCATATCATCCCAGATAGAAATTCATAGACCTTTTGGGGGAGTAGTACCGGAGATTGCATCAAGAAAACATATTGAAAATATAGATATTATTGTAGAAGAAGCGTTAAATGAAGCCAGAATCGGTTTTGAAGATGTGGATTTAGTTGGAGTGACTAAAGGTCCGGGTCTTGTAGGAGCATTGCTTGTGGGCATATCGAGTGCAAAAGCAATAGCATATGCGTTGGACAAACCTTTCATAGGTGTTAATCATATAGAAGGGCATATATGTGCTAACTATATAGAACATAAAGATTTAGAGCCTCCTTTTACTTGTTTGGTAGTCTCGGGAGGGCACACTTATTTGGCTCAGGCTGATTCTTATACGGAATATGAAATAGTAGGAAGAACAAGAGATGATGCTGCCGGAGAAGCGTTCGACAAAGTGGCGAGAGCATTGGGTCTTGATTATCCGGGAGGACCTTTAATAGATAAACTTGCAATGAAAGGAGATAAAGCCGCTTGTGATTTTCCGAGAGTTTATTTAGATGATAAAACTTATGACTTTAGTTTTAGCGGATTAAAAACAGCGGTAATTAATTATTTACACCATAAAGAGCAACTTGAGGAAGAAATAGTAATTGAAGATGTGGCCGCAAGTTTTCAGCAAGCTGTAATTGAAGTCCTTGTGAAAAAATCCATAAGATTAGCAAAGGAAAGAAAAAGTTCAACTATAGTTATGGCAGGGGGAGTGGCAGCTAATGAAGGCCTCAGAAGTTTGATGGGAAAAAGATGTAAAGAAGAGGGAATAGAATTGAAATATCCTTCTAAAATATTGTGTACAGATAATGGTGCAATGATAGGATCTGCTGCATATTTTAATTATATTGAGGGACATTTGTCTCCTTTAGATATGAACGTAGTTCCGAATTTGGAATTGGGATATAAATAATCAACAAAAAAATGCGTTTTTTCCACATAGTTTGACAAAAAAAATTTTACTTACTGTGGACAATGTGGAAATGATAAAAATATATTTATTTTAACCAAAAATAATTGTGGATAATGTTGTGGATAATGTGAATAACTTGTGGATTATTTGGGGAAAATATATTTTTATTTTATTCCTCTGTTAAATTTATCAATTGTTCATATAATTTTTCTGATTTTAGTTTTGCAGCTTCTCTTGCTTTAGTTAATTCTACAATTTTGTTGGGGTTTTCATATATTTCAACTTTACACATCTCTTGATCTATTAGATTGATTTTTTCTTCCTCATTGCTAATCATCTCTTCAATTTGCAGGAGCTGACACTTTTTTTCTCTTTCTCTTTCTTTTTTTCCTCTTTCTTTTTTCCTTTGGATTTTAATTTGTGTTTTGTTGATAATATTATATTTGTCCTCATCAGTGTTTTTTTCTTTTTTCTTTTGAATATAGTAATCAAAGTTTCCTAAATATTCGGCAATGCCTTTTTCGGATAATTGCAATATTTTGTTGACGGTTTTATTTAGAAAATATCTGTCATGGGATATAACAAACAAAGTTCCTTCATAATTTATTAATGCTTCTTCCAAAACTTCCTTTGAATCAATATCCAAATGATTTGTAGGCTCGTCCATCATCAAGAAGTTGGATTTAGATAACATAAGTTTTAATATTGCCAATCTGCTTCTTTCTCCCCCGCTTAATTCGTTGATTTCTTTAAAAATATCGTCCCCTATAAATAAGAATTGACCTAAGAGAGTTCTTATCTGCCAATGATCTAAATCCGGATGTTCATCCCATATTTCATCTATTATACTTTTTTCTGTATTTAATTTTTGTTGTTCTTGATCAAAATAACCGATATTTACATGATGTCCAAGAATGATTTCTCCTTCGTCGTGGGGAATTTCTCCAAGGATTGTTTTAAATAAGGTGGTTTTCCCGACTCCGTTGGGACCGATAAGGCCTACCTTTTCTCCTCTGTAAACATTAAAGTTTATATTTTCAAAGATAACATTTTCGCTAAAAGATTTTTTTAAATTCTCTACTTTTAGCACTTCTCTTCCGCTAATTATCTTCGGCACAAAAGTAATCCTTGCTTTTTTTGCATCTGTTTTGGGTTTAGGCATTTTTTTAATTTTCTCTAATATTTTTTGTCTGCTTTGAGCCTGCCTTATATATCTTTTTCCTCCATAACTCATAAATCTCCGTATAATTTCTTCCTGCCTTTCTATTTCCTTTTTCTGATCTTCATAATTCTTTTTAAGCAGTTCTAAATCCTTAATTCTTTTTTTCATAAATTCCGTATAATTACCCTTATAAATATCTATCTTTAAGTTTTCAAGAAGAAATATTTTATCTATCACATTATCAAGAAAATATCTATCATGAGATATGATGAGAGCAGCGCCTTTATATTCCTTTAGAAATTTTTCCAACCAATCTATCGCTTCTATATCCAAATGATTGGTCGGTTCATCTAATAATAAAATATCAGGTTTTTCAAGGAGAAGTTTAGCAAGGGAAAGCCTTGCCTTTTGTCCTCCGCTTAATTTATTGACCTCTTTATCCATATCTTCATGGGAAAATCCCAGCCCGTCTAAAACTCTTCGGATTTCATTTTTAAAGCCATAGCCATTGTGATTTGAGAATTCTTCCAACAAAAAAGAATATTCTTCCATTAATTTATGAAGATAATTTGACTCCTTATTTTGGCTATTATTACTTATTTCTTCTTCCATCATTCTTAATTTTTTTTCTGTCTGAATTAAATCTTCAAATACACTGCTGCATTCATCAAATAATGTTTTATTGCTATTAATATTTATATTTTGTTTTAAATATCCTATTCTTAAACCCTTCTGAATATATATATCTCCTATATCTTTGGAAGTTTCACCGGACAATATATTAAAAAGAGTAGATTTACCGGAACCATTAAGCCCGACTATTCCTATTTTTTCTCCGTCTTCTACTGTAAATGTGATATTTTCAAGGACTTTTTTAATACCATAAGTTTTTTGTATATCTTTACAGGATAATACTATCATATGAATTCCTCCTACCTTATTACTATATATTATTTTATCAAAAAAAAACAGCCCATAAACAGGGCTATTTGAGGTCTAATTCCATTGCCATACTGGAAAGTACTTTATCAACTAAATCAATATCGCATTTTTCATCTGAAGTAAAATGAGCACAATTTTTACAGCTTTTAATCTCTCCTCCAAAAGCATCGACAGAAGACTGAAAGGAAGGATTTTCATTTTGTCTATATTCATCACAATAGAGTGCAACTTTTTGCAATTGTTCATTATTTGCCATTTAAATACTCCTTTCATAATCGTATATTTTAAAATTATTATTTCTATTATATAAACAAAATATGCATAACACGCGGGGACGGTTCTTTTGTGCTGCAGCACAAAAGAACCGTCCCCGCGTGTTGCAAGGATTTTTGATGGAATGAGGATTAGAAGTTTGACATATAAATAACAAGATGCTATAATATTTATAAATTGGTATAAAAAGAATTATAAGAGAGGGATCTGTATGGGTAATAAAGTATCAATTACGGTAATTAGAAGACTTCCAAAATATTATAGATATTTAGGTGAATTATTAAATAAAGGAATTGCAAGAATATCATCTCAAGAATTAAGTACTTTAACAGGTTTTACAGCATCCCAAATTAGACAGGATTTAAATAATTTTGGCGGATTTGGGCAACAAGGCTATGGATACAATGTTAGTGAACTTTATAGGGAACTCGGAAAAATATTAGGGTTGGATAAAGTTTATAACGCAGTAATAGCGGGAGCCGGAAATTTAGGCCAGGCAGTGGCAAACTATAGAGGATTTGAGGATGCTGGGTTTAAGGTATTATCATTATTTGATAAAAACCCTAAAATTATAGGTTTAAAAATAAGAGATATTGAAATAAGAGATGTAGATCTGATGGAGAATTTTATCAAGGAAAATAATGTGGAAATAGGTATAATAACTACTCCTAAGGAGAATGCACAGGATATTGCAAATACCTATGCAAAGAGTGGATTGAGAGGAATCTGGAATTTTGCACCTGCAGATTTGAAAGTACCGGAAAATATTGTTGTAGAAAATGTTCATTTGAATGAAAGTTTGTTTATACTTTCATATTTTTTGAAAAGAAATTTAGGCGGAAATTCTCATTAATTTAGGCATTTTAAATAGTAACTATATATAGTAGTTTATTATTTTTTGCAATTTTGACATTTAAGGAGATAATAGACAGAAAAATGGTTTAAGAAGGTAAAAATAAAAGATAAAATTTTCACAAACACTATAGCAGTTAATTTATAAATAAATTATAATATGACTTGATAATATAAGGAGGGAAAATAATATGGATTTTACTTTGACTAAAGAGCAAGAAATGGTAAGAAATGTAATGAAAGAATTTGCAGAAAATGAAGTTAAGCCTCTTGCGGCAGAGATTGATGAGACGGAAAGATTCCCGAGAGAAACTGTGGAAAAAATGGCTAAGTATAATATGTTAGGGATACCTTTTCCAGAACAATATGGAGGAGCCGGCGGAGATGAAATTGCTTATGCAATAGCAGTCGAAGAAATTTCGAGGGTGTGTGCGACTACAGGGGTTATACTTTCAGCCCATACATCATTAGGTTGTTGGCCAATATATAAATATGGTACAGAAGAGCAAAAACAAAAATACTTAGTTCCATTAGTAAAAGGAGAAAAGCTGGGAGCCTTTGGTCTGACCGAACCCGGAGCTGGTACTGATGCAGCAGGACAACAGACGACGGCTGTGCTGGATGGAGATAATTATATAGTCAACGGTTCTAAAATATTTATAACTAATGGCGGACAAGCGGACGTTTATATAATATTTGCAATGACTGATAAATCTCAAGGGACAAGAGGAATAAGTTCCTTTATAGTGGAAAAAGATTTTCCAGGATTTAGTATTGGTAAAATTGAAGATAAAATGGGTATCAGAGGTTCTTCTACTGCCGAACTTATTTTTCAAGATTGTATAGTACCAAAGGAAAATTTACTTGGAAAAGAAGGAAAAGGGTTTGGAATTGCTATGTCTACATTAGATGGAGGCAGAATAGGTATCGCTGCTCAGGCTCTTGGTATTGCTCAAGGAGCATTAGATGAAACAGTTAAATATGTTAAAGAAAGAGAACAATTTGGAAGACCCTTGTCTAAGTTTCAAGGACTTCAATGGATAATAGCAGATATTGAAACGGCAATAGAAGCATCGAGGCTGTTGGTCTATAGGGCAGCTTTTAATAAAGCAAATGGACTCCCTTATAATAAGGAAGCAGCTATAGCTAAATTATTTGCAGCAACTACAGCTATGAATGTAACAACTAAATGTGTTCAGTTACATGGCGGTTACGGATATACTAAGGATTATCCTTTAGAAAGAATGATGAGAGATGCTAAAATTACTGAAATATATGAGGGTACTTCTCAAGTACAACAAATGGTTATTGCGGCTAACTTATTAAAGTAATAGAAGGAGGATGAAATCATGAATATTATAGTATGTTTAAAGCAAGTGCCCGATACAAATGAAGTAAGAATTGATCCTGTAAAAGGGACTCTAATCAGAGAAGGGGTGCCAAGTATTATAAATCCTGATGATAGGAATGCATTGGAGGAATCATTAAAAATAAAAGATCAATTTCCGGATACAAAGGTAACTGTATTAAGCATGGGACCACCTCAGGCAGATGTCGCGTTAAAAGAAGCAGTAGCCATGGGAGCAGATGAAGGAATACTTTTAAGTGATAGAATATTTGCAGGTTCAGATACCTGGGCTACTTCGACGGCAGTTGCTGCGGGCATTAAAACTATAGGAGATTTTGATATTATATTCTGTGGAAGGCAGGCAATAGATGGGGATACTGCTCAAGTTGGACCTCAAATTGCCGAGCATTTAGGAATTCCTCAGATTACTTATGTGGAAAAACTTGAGATATTGGACGGAAAAGTAAGAGCAAGAAGAGCGTTAGAAAATGGATATTTTGTAGTAGAATCCGATATGCCTGTATTGCTTACGGCAATAAAGGAATTAAATGCTCCAAGGTATCCATCTATAAAGGGCATATATAAAGCTTATAAAGAAGAAAAAGTTAAAGTATGGAGTGGAAAAGATGTGGGATTGACACAAGAAGACGTAGGACTTAAAGCTTCTCCGACTCAGGTTAATAAATCCTTTACTCCAGACAAAAGAAAGTCCGTAGGAGAAATCTTAGAGGGTTCAACTAAGGATTCGGTCAGAGCCTTAATAGTTAGATTGAAAGAGAAGAATATCATTTAATAGAAGGAGGGTTAATCATGGCAGATAAAAATGCTGTTGTAAATGTAGATGAATACAGGGGAGTTTGGACCTTCGCAGAACAAAGAGATGGAAATCTTCTTAATGTTGCAATTGAACTATTAGGCGAAGGAAGAAAAATATCTGATGAATTAAATACTGAATTGACTGCAGTACTTCTTGGAAAGAATATAGACGATATAGCGGAAAAATTAATTAAATATGGTGCTGATAAGGTATTGTATGTCGAAGATGATTTGTTAAGTACTTATACAACAGATGCTTATAGTAAAGTTATTTATGAACTGGTAGAAGAAAGAAAACCGGAGATATTTTTAATAGGTGCCACTAATATAGGAAGAGATTTAGGGCCAAGATTATCTGCAAGAATTCATACAGGTCTTACTGCTGACTGTACAAGGCTTAATGTCGACTTGGAGAATAGGAGACTTATGATGACTCGTCCGGCTTTCGGGGGAAATCTTATGGCGACAATTGTGTGTCCTAATTACAGACCTCAAATGTCAACCGTTAGACCTGGAGTTATGGAAAAAGCAAAATACAATGAAAACCATAAGGGAATCGTTGAAAAGATCCATCCCTATCTAAAAGAAGAAGATATTAAAGCTAAGGTTATAGAATTTGTTAAAAGCAGCAAAGCGGAAGTACCATTGGAAGAGGCTCCTATAATAGTATCAGGAGGAAGAGGATTGGGGACTCCCGAAGGATTTAAACTTATAGAAAAGTTGGCTAAGAAACTTGGAGCCGAAGTGGGAGCAAGCCGTGCGACGGTAGATGCGGGTTGGATTGAGCAAGCTCATCAAGTAGGTCAGACAGGGAAAACCGTGAGACCGAAACTCTATATAGCATGTGGAATTTCCGGAGCTATTCAGCATTTAGCAGGTATGCAGGAATCCGACTGTATTGTAGCTATAAATAAAAATCCGGATGCTCCTATATTTAAAATTGCAGACTATGGTATAGTTGGAGATATTTACGAAATATTACCAGAGTTAATTGATGCATTGGATCATGTGGATGATATAATGGATGCCTTTAGAGCTTAAATGAAAAAACGTAAATATATTAGAAAGAACTGAATATTTATTTAGGAATGATATGCCTCCCTATTATAAGCAGATTAAATGATAAAGATCTGCTTATAATAGGGAAGTATTTTTTTAAAATTACTTTTATTATTTTATTTTGGGTATTATAATATTGTTATATTTTATTTAGTCAAAATAAAGGAGAGTTTATTATATGAAATGTAATATAAAAGAATACGAAGACGGAATAATAATTGATAATTTGAAGGATTTTAATCCCGTTCACATATTTGATTGCGGTCAGTGTTTCAGGTGGAACAGAGAAGAGGACAGAAGCTACACAGGAGTAGCTTTTGGTAAAGTGTTAAATGTAAAAGAAGAGGAAGGTAGAATAATATTCACTAATACCAATATGGAAGACTTTAATAATGTATGGTTTGATTATTTTGATTTAGAAAGAGATTATGGAGAAATCAAAGATGTATTGTCAAAAGATCCTGTACTTCGTGAAGGAATTAAATTTGGAGAAGGAATCAGAATTCTTAATCAAGATCCTTTTGAAACACTTATTTCATTTATCATATCTGCAAATAATGCAATACCAAGAATTAAAAGATCTATTGAACTTATCAGTCAGAGATATGGAAAATATATTGAAGAATTTCGTGGGAAAAAATATTTCGCTTTCCCTTCTCCAGCAGAATTATCCGTTGCGACTGTAGAAGAATTAAAAGAATGTAAAGTGGGATTCAGAGGGAAATATATTCTTGATGGAACTGACAATATATTAAATAGACAAATTGATCTTGACGAAATAAAATCTCTTCCTACTGAGAATGTAAAAGAAAAACTGATGAAGATTAAAGGTATCGGAGATAAGGTTTCAAGCTGCATAGCACTTTTTTCTATGAGAAAAGGAGATGCTTTTCCCATAGATGTGTGGGTAAAAAGAGTAATGGAATATTTTTATTTAAGGAAGGATACAAAACCTAAGGAAATTCTTTCATTCGCTGATAATAAATTTGGACGATATAAGGGTTTTGCACAACAGTATTTATTTTATTATGCCAGAGAATTGGGGATAGGGAAAGAGAAGAAACAAAACAACAGGAAATAACAGATATTAGGAGGTAAAAAATGTTAGGGACTGTAGTAAATTCCGTATCAATTATCGTAGGAAGTGTCTTAGGGGTATTTCTTAAGGAAGGGATTAAAGGAAGATACAAGGAAACAATCATGCAAGGAATGAGTTTGGTAGTAATGCTCATAGGAATAATGGGAGCAGTGGAATCAAAGAATATTTTACTGGTTATAATAAGTCTGGCATTAGGAAGTATAATCGGAGAGAAAGTAAATATAGAAGAAAAATTGGACAAGTTGGGGTCTATATTAGAAAATAAACTTGGGAAAAACAATTCATCTTTTGCCGAAGGTTTTGTTACTTCTTCTCTGGTGTTTTGTATAGGTGCTATGGCAATAGTAGGAGCTTTAGAAAGCGGACTTCAAGGCAATTATAAGACTCTCTTTGCTAAATCAGTTATAGATGGTATCTCTTCCATAATATTTGCATCTACTATGGGTATAGGGGTTGCTTTTTCATCTGTCTGTGTATTTCTGTATCAAGGTATAATAACAGTTCTTGCTTCCGGAATCAAAGGGTACCTTACTAACGATGTTATAAGGGAGATGTCTGCAGTGGGAGGATTACTTGTATTTGCCATAGGTTTAAATATGATGGAAATTAAAAAGATACGAGTTGGAAATATGCTTCCTGCAATATTTGTCCCTCTTATATATCATATTTTATCCATTATATTTACAGGACTAAGGTTTTAGCCGAGATTGACATTATTAGAAAAGAAATTATAGATATTGGCTATTTAAAGGAGTTTAAAGGATATGAGAAGTTAAGAGAATTATGATATATTAAGAAAAATTAAGATAAACTGCGAAATTTAATGCAATATTTTTATATTATTGATATATGTTATAAATAGCTTAAATATGAGTTTAAAATATGTTATTTTAAACCTTGAAAACCCAAAACATATTAAGTAACATATTAATTGTAGATATTAGCACTCGTCATTACCGAGTGCTAATAAATTGAAAAAAATAATCAATATATTATTATATATAAGGAGGGCTAATATATGAGTATTAAACCATTAGGTGACAGAGTAGTTATTAAGAAAATTGAAAATGAAGAAAAAACCAAAAGTGGGATAGTTCTTCCAAGTACAGCTAAAGAACAACCTCAAATGGCTGAAGTTGTGGCTATTGGATCTGAAATTGACAAAGATGAAAAGAAAAAAGATCAACTTAAAGTTGGAGATAAGGTTATATTCTCTAAGTATGCAGGAACAGAAATAAAAGAAGATGGAATAGAATATACCATTCTTAAATTTAGTGATGTTTTAGCTGTAGTTGAATAATTATTGAATGATTATAAAGGAGAGTGAAACAATATGGCAAAAGAAATTAAATTTGGCGAAGAAGCTCGACGCTCAATGGAAAAAGGCATAAATAAACTTGCTAATACTGTTAAAGTAACATTAGGACCAAAGGGAAGAAATGTTGTATTAGATAAAAAATTTGGTTCTCCGTTAATTACAAATGATGGAGTAACTATTGCTCGCGAAATTGAGTTTAAAGATCCTTATGAAAATATGGGCGCTCAGCTTGTTAAGGAAGTAGCAACTAAAACAAATGATGTAGCTGGAGACGGAACTACTACAGCAACATTATTAGCTCAAGCGATTATCAGAGAAGGACTTAAAAATGTTGCAGCAGGAGCAAATCCAATGATTGTTCAAAAAGGTATACGTAAAGCTGTAGATGCTGCCGTTGAGGAAATCAGAAGATTTTCAAAGAAAGTTGAATCAAAGGATGCAATAGCTCAGGTTGCGTCAGTATCAGCAGGCGATGAAGAAATAGGTAAACTAATATCTGAAGCTATGGAAAAAGTAGGAAATGATGGAGTTATAACTGTTGAAGAATCAAAATCAATGGGGACAGTTTTAGATGTAGTTGAAGGTATGCAATTTGACAGAGGATATGTATCTGCTTATATGGTAACAGATACTGATAAAATGCAAGCGGAATTAGAGGAACCATATATTTTAATTACGGATAAGAAAATTTCCAATATCCAAGAATTGCTTCCAATTCTTGAAAAGATAGTACAACAAGGAAGGCCTCTTTTAATTATTGCTGAAGATGTAGAAGGGGAAGCTCTTACAACTTTAGTTCTTAATAAATTGAGAGGGACAATTAATTGTGTAGCTGTAAAAGCTCCTGGATTTGGAGACAGAAGGAAAGAAATGCTTCAGGATATTGCAATATTGACGGGAGGAAAGGTAATATCCTCAGAATTAGGATATGAGTTAAAAGATGCTACACTTGATATGCTTGGAAGAGCAAAGAAAGTTAAAGTTGATAAGGAAAATACAACTATTGTTGACGGAGAAGGAAGTCAATCGGAAATTAAGAACAGAATCAAACAGATAAAAGTTCAGATTGAAGACACTACTTCAGATTTTGATAAAGAAAAATTGCAGGAAAGACTTGCAAAACTATCAGGAGGAGTTGCAGTAATTCAAGTTGGAGCTGCTACTGAAACAGAACTTAAAGAAAGAAAATTGAGAATAGAAGATGCATTATCCGCTACAAGAGCTGCAGTAGAAGAAGGTATAATTCCTGGAGGAGGAACAGTACTTATTAATTGCATACCTGTAGTTCAAAAATTAGTGGATAAAGTAGATGGAGACGAAAAGACAGGAGTCAGAATAGTACTTAGAGCTTTAGAGGAACCGGTAAGACAAATAGCTATAAATGCAGGTCTTGAAGGTTCCGTAATAGTAGAAAAGATAAAAGAGCAAAAAATCGGAGTTGGATTTGATGCTGCAAAAGAAAGATATGTAGATATGATAGAAGCAGGAATAGTTGACCCGACAAAAGTTACTCGTTCAGCATTACAAAATGCTGCATCAGTAGCTGCAATGGTTTTGACTACTGAAGCTTCTGTAGCAGATATAGAGGAAGAAAAAGATAATCAGATGCCGGCAGGAGCAGGCGGCGGAATGCCAATGATGTAAATCCTTTTATATGTTATCCCTATGATAAGTTAATAAAAATTGTCAACGGTTTGCCATTATAGGTAATTTTCGTTGACAATTTTTTTATTTAAATGATTTTATATCTCATTATTTACGGTATTATTTCTTAAAATTCTATACAAATAAAATTTTTTCTGTTATAATTTATTTAAATTAACTTTTATAAAAGAATATGAACATAATTTCTAATACAGAATTGGTAATGGAGGTAGAAATATGAAGGGAAGATCAATTTTTTTAGCTAAGGTAGCTTCTATGTATTATATGGATGATTTATCTCAACAAGAGATTGCTGATATGTTGGATATTTCCAGGCCGACTATTTCTCGGGCATTAGCTGAAGCAAGAGATAAAGGAATTATAGAAATTACAGTTAATTCTCCTGTTTCCAGGAACTATGATTTGGAAAAGAAATTATTGAACAGGTATAATCTGGAGGAGGCAATCGTTATTCCTGTATTTTCCACTCAGGAAGAGAGTATAACCAAAAAGTTGGGAGAGGCTGGAGCAAATTATTTTTATGAGAATATTAAAGACGGAATGATCATTGGATTATCAATTGGGAAAACGTTAAACGAAATGGCAAAAGCATTAAGTGATCAGAATTTGAATAAAAGGTTTAAATACAGTGTTGTGCCTATAGTTGGAGGAACCGGGTATATTGAACCTCAGTTTCACTCAAATGAGATATGCAGAAAAGTAGCGGAAGCTTACGGAGGGGTTTCTTATCCTATATATGCTCCGGCGATAGCAGAAAATGAAGATAACAAGAAAGCATTTATGAAAGATCTCTTAGTAAAAAGGGTATTTGAAAAAACTTTGGAAGCGGATATCATCTTTGTAGGAACCGGAAATGTAAATTCGTCTACCCTTGTAAGGATTGGAAATATAAAAAAAGAAGAAGCAGAAAATTTAAAGAAAAAAGGGATAGTAGGAGATATAGGAAGTTGGTTTTTTGATGAAAACGGGAAATTTCCTGATGTGGATATAAATAAAAGGATAGTTGGAGTAAGTTTTGATAAACTGAGGAGAAAATCCAAAATAGTATTAATAGCGGGAACTGAAAAGAAGGAAAATGTGATTAAATCAGCACTTAAAGGTAATTGGGTTGATGTATTAATAACCGATGAAAACGTATGCAGATATTTGTTGGAAAATGATTAGGACAACCTATGCGATAATTTCATGTAATCGTCAAAAGCATGATATTTCAATATTAATGTTGAAATATCATGCTTTTTAATATTTAACTAAATATATTTTATAGCCCACCAGAGGAAAATTCTAATTTTTCTTGATTCAAAAAAGACCTCCTTGATTTATTTTGCAGTACTATTAATTTCTTGTTCGTTATTATTAGTACTTATATAAAATTAATGTAGCTTTAATAGTGCTTTAATGGTGTTCTAATTTAGATATGATATTTTAATTTTTATATGGCACTTATTGATATTTACTATTATATTAAAGATTTAACTGATGATAGGAGATGAGAAAAATTAGAAAAAAAGATTGGAATAATATAAAAAGTAGCAAATTTTACAGGCAGGAAAGTTATAAAATATATATAGTTCTTACTTATAGTGGGACATTTCTTTCAAGATGTATAAAGACTTATACAGGGGAACCGTATAGTCACGTATCTGTTTCATTAAATGTTAAGTTAAATAATATGTATAGTTTTGGAAGAAAATATTATAAAAATCCTTTTATCGGGGGATTTGTTGAAGAAAGTATTAATAAAGGGGTGTATGGGAAATTTAAAAATACGACATGTGCCGTATATTCTCTTAAGATAAATGAGATACAATATAACAATTTAAGGAATTTACTTTATAAATTCGAAATAAATAGAGAGAGATATGGCTATAATTTATTGGGGTTATTAGGAGTAATTTTAAACACTCCCATAAAGAGAAAATATAAATTTTTTTGTTCTCAATTTGTAGCTACATTATTGGATTATAGCGGAATACATATTTTTAATAAACCTGCCTCTCTTGTATCTCCTAAGGATTTTAGATACTGCTCGAAGATGACATTAATTTATGAAGGAAGATTGAATGATTATAAAGTAAATTATGAGGAACTTTCCGATATTAGGATAGGGGAATCATTAGATAAAAAAATTTCTTAAATAATTATATTTTTATGCAGTATTTTTAACATTTATTTCGTTATAATTAATGTACGGAGGAAAGGAGGGGGGATTATGACTTGAATAAAAAACTGATAAAGAAGATCTTATCCGGAGATGATAATGCATTTTCCCAAGTTGTAGACGAGTATAAAAATTATGTATTTGCCATTATTTTAAATTTTATAAAAGATTATGATGAAGTAGAGAATGTAGCACAGGAGGTTTTCTTACAGGTTTATATTTCTCTTCCTGATTTTAAGATTGAAAATTTTAAAGGGTGGATTGGCAGAATTGCAGTAAATAAATCAATAGATTGGAAAAGAAAAAATGCTAAAATATATATTGAGGAAAGAATAGGAAATAGTGAAGAAATGGATAACATAAAGGAACTTAATTATTGTAAAACCCCCGAGGATATGTTGATACAAAAGGAGAGCAGAGAGATAATTTATAAATTATGCAATAGCATCCCCAGTATTTATAAAGATGTAATTATAAAATTCTATTTTGAAGAAAAAAGCTATGAAGAAATTGCCCACGAGGAAGGAACCACCGTAAAGACAATAGCTTCTCGGCTTTATAGAGGAAGAAATATATTAAAAGAGAAATGGAGGGAGGAAAATGAAACATTATGATTATTTAGAATGGTTCTTTTATAAAGAAAAAGTTTTTTCTGAAGAAAAAAACAGAGAGATGGAAGAGCATCTTTATAAATGCGAGAAGTGTATGGACATTTTTCTTTCTCTCATAGATGAAAAAGAAGTAACGAATTCAGAGAAAATGATTTCTAAAAATTTTACTGAGAATGTGGTTAATAATGTGAGAAGTTTAAAATATGGAGTACAGAAAAAAAAGAAGAAGAAATACAGAAGCGAATTTAGAACTATGTTCGGTTATTATGTAGCTGCAGCGGCGGTAGCAATTATTTTAACCTTTGGAGGATTTTATGGAGAGCTGGTGGATATGCTACCTCAAGTTGCAAACTTTACTGTTGAAAGAAAGCAAAGTAATCTTCCAAATGTGATATTTAATCTGTCGGAAAAAATAGCGGGGAGAACATCCGATTTTATTAAAAATTTTCAGATATTAAAATAGCGAGGAGGAGTTAGAATGAAGGGCAAAAGTGGTTTTATAACATTTATATTATCCTTTATTCCCGGATTGTCCCATTTTTATTTGGGATTTAAGGAAAGAGGAACAATATTTCTTATAGTATTTTTAGGTTCGATTTTATCCATGGTTGGTTTGACTGTTGTCTTCAACAATGATGGATTTGCGGCAATATTATTTTTTATGCTATGTATAATATGGTTAGTAGCGTTAATAGATGCTTTTTCCATAAGAAAGAAATATTTTATGGAAGAACAAGCTAATATATCGATGGATGAGAAGGAGGAGAATATTGGGGATATGAAAGAATCAAATAAAAAAGCTATTGCATTGGCATTTTCAATCGTGCCCGGTGCAGGACATATGTATTTAGGATATCAGAAAAAGGGACTCATTATGATGACTGCTTTTTTCTTTGTGCTGTTTTTTATAGGCTGGACGAATTTAAATATGTTTTTATTCGTACTTCCTGTATTATGGTTTTACAGTTTTTTCGACGCTCTTCATTCCGTTGACGGAAAAAATGTTGAAGATGAAGAAATTTCTTTTGCCCTTCCTAAGATAAAACCTGAATGGATAGGATGGTGCCTTATAGTAATGGGCGTATTGGTAGTTATTGAACGTGTATTATATCCTATTTTAAACATATCCTATCAAGTCAAAAATTATGTCCAGACGGGAATTGTATCGTTAATATTTATTGTAGTAGGAATAAAATTATTAATCGGAGAAAAGAGAATGGAAGATAAATCCGATGAAGAAATTGATGATGGCAATAAGGGGGAAGACCAGAAATGAAAAAGAGAAAGGTTGGAGTTATTTCCTTGGCAATTGTTTTGATTGGCCTTGGAATTATAATATTCGTTGCTCAGGTGAATAAGCTTTCGGCAGTAGAATTAGCGATGAAGTTTTGGCCTGCCATACTTTTCCTTTTGGGAGGAGAAATATTGTGGTACAGCTATAAGGGCAACAAGGAAGATGGGAATGTTAAATATGATGTTTTCAGTATACTAATGATTTTTGTTATAGTTATTGTAAATTTAGGTATTTATGGATTTATTGAATCAGGAGCTATGTCTAAGGTTAACAGGATGATTTTAAACGAAAATTATAGTTTTGATATTTCTAAGGATGGAGCCAATGTAAAGGACGAAATTAGAAAAATAGTTATAAGCGGTCCTGGGCCTTATTATAATTTAAATATACGAACAGATGAAGGGAACAAGTTGTTTTTTTCAGGTTCTTTAAATGTAAGAGCGGATAGTGAGGAAAGAGCAAAGGAAATTTCAAAAAGAGATTATATTTTTACGAGAGAATCAAATAATGTATTATATATTTCCTTTGCAAACAACAGATATTATAATAATGAAACGCTTAGTGTTGAACCTGCAGACTTGACTTTGATAATACCTGAAGATAGGGAGGTCGAAATCAGGGGAGGCAATTCCTATGAAATAGTTTTGGGAAACATTAAAAAAGATTGGACTATTGATAAGGGGGAGAGTGTAAAGATTCTGTTGGGAAAGGATTCAAATGTTAAAATAAATGCCTATGCTTCTGATAAAACAAATCTCAACGGAAATGCCCAATGGAATATTACAGGAGAAAATCCAAAAGTAAAGGGAGAATTAATACGCGGACAAGGGAATAGCAATATATATATACTCAATTGTAATGATATATCAGTAGATGAACTAAAATAAAAGATTGTATTTTATACAATTTTTATAGTATGATTTGCCTTTTTCGCGATAATTTGATTATATGAAATGCGGGTTTTTTGAAATCTGCATTTTGTTTTTTGCAGCGACTTTTTGTTTTAACTTCTTAATGAAATTAATTATTAAATTAAAATTATTAAGGAAGCCGTTGACTTATTTGAAATTTCGAGTTAATATTATTAATAGGAATATATTTATAGAAAATTTCAAGGAGGAAAATATTATGATCCTCGGGTGCTTGATTACGACCTTAGTATTAGTTTTTGTGCTTTTTATACTTATAATGGTAGGAATAGATATTACTTTGGCATTATCATTTAAAATATTTGCTCCTGTGATATTAATATTCACGGGAATTTATTTTTTATTGAAAAGCAGGAAATAATTTTATGATAAAATAGTTTTAAAGGAGGGATTTTATGTTTATTTTTCCAAAGGATCTTTATACGGATGTAAGAATTGAAAATGTATATTCAACTGAAATATTTTATGAAAACGGGAAGTTGAGACAAAATTTAAAAAGGGATTATAAGGGAGCATTTATAAGGGTATTTGACGGCAAAAGATGGTTTTACTGTTCGACAACGGATATAGATAATATTCAGAAGGAAATAGATAATTTGGCAAAGATGGCAGTCCTTAATAAAAAGATAGGAGAAAATCCGGTTGTAAAAATGTTTCAGATAAATAAAGGGGTGTATTATCGTTTTAATGATAATAATATTTTGGATATAAAACATGAGGATAAGGTTAAACTTCTTAAGTCTTATTTTCCCTTTTTATCTGGCAAGGAAGAATTGAAAACGTGGAAGGCGTTTTATATTGATAATCGTACTGATAAAGAATTTTATTCGAGTAAGGGCGCGGATTTAAAGTTTGATTATCAGACATGCGCTGTTGTATTCAGATATTCTTTAAATATAAATGAGAAAACTTTTAACGGAAGATATGATAAAACAAGTACAGATTTTAATGAACTGAAAGGACTTGAAGATGAAATTGGAAGTGTCATAAAAAGGGATATAGAATATGTGAAAGAATCAAAGCCTGTAATTCCGGGTAAATATACAGTTGTATTTTCCCCGATAGCAACGGGAGTTTTTACTCATGAAAGCTTTGGACATAAGAGTGAATCGGATTTTATGGTTGGAGATGAAACCATGATGAAGGAATGGGCCTTGGGGAAGACCGTTGGTGTTAAGAACTTATCTATTGTTGACAGAGGTGATGTTTTGGGAAGAGGATTTGTACCTTTTGATGATGAAGGAACCAAGGCAACTAAGACATATCTTGTTAAAAACGGCATACTTTCGGGAAGACTTCACAGTAGTGTTACAGCAAGTAAATTGGAAGAACAACTTACGGGAAATGCCAGAGCCGTTAATTTTGAATTTGAACCCATTGTCAGAATGACAAATACTTATATAGAAGCAGGAGACAAATCCAAAGATGAAATTATATCTGAAGTAGATAAGGGAATCTTAATAGTGGATATCAACCATGGTTCGGGAATGTCTACTTTTACAATTGCTCCTAATATTTGTTATATGATAAGAAACGGTAAAATTGCGGAACCCGTAAATGTGGCTGTTATAAGCGGAAATGTAATGGAAACCCTTAATGAAATTGACGGAATATCAGATGAAATAGAGCTTATGGCATTTTCAACGGGAGGATGCGGTAAGATGGAACAATTTCCTCTTCCTGTTGGCTTTGGCGGACCTTATATAAGAGTAAATAATATAAATGTTCAGTAAAGGGGAGGATGGGATATGATTAAAGAGAAATGTACAGATAAGATTAAAGAAATATCTATAAATGTAGTTCAAACTGAGATTGAATCCATAAGGAAAAAAGATATAACAAAGACCGGATTAAGAATATATAAAGACGGATATATAGGAATTTCAGGAGGGTTAGGGAAAATTGACGAGAAGGATATGGAGAGAAAAGCAAGGGAAAATTTAAATCTTCATATACCTTATCCTTGTGAAGCTTCAAGGGATCATATTGAAGAAGTAGATAACGCCGCAAATTCCTTATCTGATGAGGAATTTGCCGATGAGATGGAGGAAGTACTTATACTGTTAAAGAAAGAATATGATGACTTTATTTTTTCCAATCAGATGAGGATGGTAGAAGTAGAGAACAGGTTATTGAATGATGTTGGGCTAAACTTGACATATAAAGATAAAATGGTAGAGATAACTCTTTTAATTAAAGAAAAAACTTCCGCCAATATTTTTGACACCGTTTTTGTATATAGGGATAGGATATTTGATAAGGAAAGATTAATTTTGAGTTTAGATGATATGATAAGGGGATATAAAAACAGAGTCGATATTCCAAAGGAAGATAATATGCCTGTTATATTTTCAGTAACAGATGAGCTTATTCTTTCGAAATTTGCTGAAGAATTAAATGGATATAAGTTTGGAACAGGGGCATCTTTGTTTAGAAAGCTTGCGGGGCAAGAAAAATTTAGTAAAGATTTAACCATATACCAAAGTGCCGAAGTAGAAGATATGAACCTTATTCCTTTTTTTGATGCGGAAGGAGTTGTAAACAAGGATTATAGATATGCATTAATTGAAAAGGGGAAAATAATATGTCCTTATACTGATAAGAAGACTTCCAAGGAATTTAATCTTCCGTTGACGGGAAGTGCTTATGCCGAATATGATAAGGTGCCTTCTTTATCACGACCATATATTAAAATCGAACCGGAGAATAAGACCTTAAAGGAAATTATGAATGGCAGGATGGGAATTATAGCTGTAGTAGCATCAGGAGGAGATTTTACTTCCGACGGTACTTTCGGCACTCCTATTCAGGTTCCTTTTTTGACAGACGGAGATAAGATTTTAGGAAGGCTTCCGGAATTAAACGTATCAGGGCATATTTACAAGATGTTCGGAGAAGATTATCTGGGGACTTTCAAGGATAAAGCATTATTTGGAGAACGGGGCACGGTAGTTAATTTGAATGTAAAAAAAATTTGATGTCATATTGATTACTTTTAGTCTTAATCAAGAGGTATAAAATCCTATATTTATTTGGGTTTTATGCCTCTTGATTATTAGGAAAATCAAAATTTCCTTAATATAAATTCTCCGTAAAATGGGTTTCAAAAAAAGCCTTTTTTATTTAAAATATAGAAGCATATATTATATAAATAAGATGGGCAAATATACCTGATGAAAATCCTCCGAGAGTTTGATATGCTAAAGCCTTTGGTGCTAAATGTCTCATGTGTAATGCATCCATCATAGGTATTTGGCTGCTCAGATATCCGCTCCAGCAGATTCCCACTGCCGTAAATACTGCTATTTCATTTTCACCGATAATGTTTTTGCTTAAAAATTTAGGAACAAGTCCCAAAGCTGCACCTACAGAGCCCATTGACGTAACCGGAAATGCTATTAGCTCGGGGTTATTAAATCCAAACACCGGGTTTAATATAAATTTAAGTTTTTCTCCTATCCATGGCATGACTTTAATACCTTCATAGGCAGCCCCGGTATATATTCCATTAAGGGAAGGCCCGTTAGTAAGCATCATTACGAAGGTACATATAATTACAACTCCGGGAATAATGGATAATCCTAAACTGACTCCGGCTTTTCCTCCGTCCAACATAGCTTCAAGGAGCCTTTGCAATGCACTTCCCGATCTTATCTCCCTAAAATTAGTTATGTCGTAAGAGGAATCGGATTCAGAAATTAAATATTTTTCTGTTCCATAAATTTTTTTTGTATAATTTGTCATTGCCCGTACACTTATTATACTTCCTATAATTGCACCTATATTTCCGATAATAACCGGTCCCAAAAAACTCTGGCCGTTTTTTGCCTGAGCTATCATAAAGGTTGATACAACAAGTCCCATACCGAAGGATACGCCTAAATTTGTAATAGCGGAGAATTGGTATTGCTTAAAATATTTTTGAAAATTTTTCTCGCTTGCTAAAGAAACAATTGCCGGATTATCGGAAAGATAAGCTGACATAATACCAAGACTTGCAACTCCGGGAAGGCCGTATAGCGGTTTAATAATTGGGCTCAAAATTTTATTGATTATGGAAATAACTCCAAATTCAGATAGTACGGCTGAAAAAGCACTTGCAAGGACAGCAACTCCCATAATAAAAAACGATGTGTTGATAATAAGATCGTGGGCTGTGGCCATCATTGTTTTAAACATATTTGCAGCTCCCATAATGTGGGTAAATAAAACAAAAAAAATTATAATAATGGCTAACCAAATAAATGATTCTTTACTTATTGCTTTTACTATTGTCTTATTTTCTGCCTTACTTTTCAAGATATATTACCTCCAAAATTTACAACTTTGATTTGTATACTAAATATATTGTATAAGATATTTTGTTTTGTGTCATTTTAAATATTGTAAAAAGTATTAATTGTTTTTCATAATTTAAATTAAATTATTGATACAAAATAAATTACATAAATTTAAAAATAATAAATTAATGCTTGACAATAATACAAATCTCTGTTATTTTTAAAGGAAATATTTTTATTGTAATATTTAATTATATTATTTATGAATAAGACCTATAAGGAGGAATTTTAATGGAATTTGTTGGAGAAGGACTTACTTTTGACGATGTCCTTTTATTACCCTGTAAATCTGAAGTGCTTCCCAAGGAAGTAAAAATAAACACTCTATTAACTAAAAAGATTAAATTAAATATACCTTTGATGAGTGCCGGAATGGATACTGTTACGACAGCAAAAATGGCTATAGCTATGGCAAGAGAAGGAGGAATAGGGATTATCCATAAGAATATGACTATCGAAGAGCAGGCTATGGAAGTGGATAAGGTGAAGAGATCTGAACATGGAATTATAACGGATCCTTTTTATTTGTCCGCGGTTCATAGTGTTTCCGATGCTCTTGAGCTTATGGAAAGATATCACATATCAGGGGTTCCTATTACAAATGATGACGGAAAATTAGTAGGCATAATTACTAACAGAGACATTAGGTTTGAACGGGATACAAGTAAGAAAATAGACGAAGTTATGACTAAAAAGAATCTTGTGACTGCTGATACATCTATTTCTATGGATGACGCCTTAGAAATAATGAAGGAACATAAGATTGAAAAGCTTCCTTTAGTTGATAAGAATTTTATATTGTCAGGTCTTATCACAATCAAGGATATTGAAAAATCAATAAAGTATCCAAATGCGGCCAAGGATGAATCGGGAAGGTTACTTGCAGGGGCGGCAGTGGGGATTACCCACAATATGATGGAAAGAGTAGATGCATTGGTAAAGTCAAAGGTGGATGCAATAGTTCTTGATACTGCCCATGGACACTCTAAAGGTGTAGGAGAAGCGGTAAAGAAGATTAAATCCAAGTACCCGGATCTGCAATTGATTGCAGGTAATATAGCTACTGGAGAAGGAGCGAAGTATTTAATAGATGCAGGAGTGGATGCAATAAAAGTGGGAATAGGGCCGGGTTCCATATGTACAACGAGAGTAGTTACGGGTATAGGAGTTCCTCAAATGACTGCTGTAGTAAATTGTGTTAATGTAGCAAGGAATTATAATATTCCGGTTATTGCTGATGGAGGAATAAAATATTCCGGAGATATAACTAAGGCTATGGGCGCAGGTGCTAATGCAGTAATGATCGGTTCATTGTTTGCGGGAACGGAAGAAAGTCCCGGAGATGAAGAATTATATGAGGGAAGAAGATTTAAAGTATATAGAGGAATGGGTTCTTTAGCAGGTATGGCCGCCGGCGGTAAGGATAGGTATTTTCAGGAGGATTCTAAGAAATTAGTTCCGGAAGGCGTGGAAGGAAGAGTTCCTTACAGAGGACCATTAGGAGATGTAGTATTTCAGCTTATGGGAGGATTAAGAGCAGGAATGGGGTATGTTGGAGCTAAGAACATTGATGAACTTCATGAGAAAGCCAGATTTATAAAGATTACAAATGCCGGATTAATAGAAAGTCATCCCCATGATATTAACATAACTAAAGAAGCTCCAAATTATAGCAAGAGATAGTTAAAGGAGGGTATATTTTGATAATTATTCTTGATTTTGGGGGGCAATACAGTCAGCTTATAGCCAGAAGAGTAAGAGAAGCAAAAGTATATTGTGAGATAGTACCATATAATCATCCTATCGAAAAAATAAAAGAGAAATCTCCTGACGGAATAATTTTGTCGGGAGGTCCTGCAAGTATTTATGCAGCAAATTCACCGAAATGCAGTGGGAAAATATTTGAGATGGGAGTTCCCGTATTAGGTATATGTTATGGCAATCACCTCATAGCTCAGCATTTTGGCGGAAATGTGAAGAGATCTCCGTCAAGAGAATATGGAATAACCGAAGTGAAGATAAATAAAAGCAGTTTATTGTTTGAAGGATTAGAAAATAAGATGAATTGCTTAATGAGTCATACGGACTATATTGAAAAAGCTCCCGAAGGTTTTAATATTATAGGCAGTACGGAAAAATGTCCTGTAGCAGCTATGGAAAATCCAAAATATAAAATTTATGGAGTGCAATTTCATCCGGAAGTTGTCCATACTGAAAAAGGAAAAGAGATATTATCCAATTTTTTATTTAAAATATGTAAATGTATTGGCAACTGGAACATGGATGATTTTATTGAATTTTCCATAAATGCTATAAGAAACCAAATCGGAAAGGGAAAAGCTATATGTGCCCTGTCTGGAGGAGTAGATTCTTCTGTGGCAGCAGTTCTTGTCCATAAAGCCATAGGAGACAATCTTACATGTGTCTTTGTAGACCACGGATTGCTGAGAAAAGATGAAGCCAAACAGGTAATAACTGTATTCAAAGAAAAATTTCATATGAATCTTATTGCTGTAGATGCGAAAGAAAGGTTTTTAGAGAAACTTAAAGGAATAACAGAGCCTGAAAAGAAACGAAAAATTATTGGAGAAGAATTTATAAGAGTATTTGAGAAAGAACAGAAGAAACTTTCAGGGATTGAATATTTGGTTCAGGGGACCATATATCCCGATGTAATAGAGAGCGGAACAGGAAGGGCAGCTACTATTAAAAGCCATCATAATGTAGGAGGACTTCCGAAAGACGTAAATTTTCAATTGGTCGAACCTTTAAGACAGCTTTTTAAGGACGAGGTAAGGAAAGTAGGGAAAAATCTGGAGCTTCCTGAAGAAATAGTACAAAGGCAGCCTTTCCCGGGGCCGGGTCTTGCTATTAGAGTATTGGGCGAGGTAACGGAAGAAAAACTGAAAATTGTTCGTGAATCGGATTTTATATTTAGAGATGAAATAAAAAAAGCTAATTTGGAAAAAGAAATTTGGCAGTACTTTGCGCTTCTCCCCGGAGTGAGAAGTGTAGGAGTAATGGGAGATGAAAGGACTTATTCTTACACTGTGGCCTTAAGGGCAGTTACCAGCACAGATGGAATGACCGCAGATTTTGCAAAGATACCTTTAGATATATTAGAAAAGATTTCAAACAGAATAGTTAATAATGTAGAAAATGTTAACAGAGTTGTTTATGATATTACGAGTAAACCACCAAGTACGATCGAGTGGGAATAGGAAACAAATACCAGAAATTCATATAAACAACATTGAATTTCTGGTATTTGTTTTTTTAAGACATTTTAGGAGATGGAATGTGCAGCAGTCTCATAATATCTTTTTCAGATTCCAATACTCGTTCTGCAATAAAGTCTATGAATGGTTTGTCATTCTTGTGAGCTTGCTCCAGTAGACTTATATATTCCAGTCTTAAGTTTAGTGGAATTATGGCTAACACATATCCATCCTGAATGAGTGACGTATTCATTAACAGCCGGGCAAGCCTTCCGTTTCCGTCAATGAAGGGGTAAATGAATACAAAACGTTTATGGAGCTATGCCGCAAATTCCACTGAATGATATTTCTTTCTTTCTGATTTAGAATATAATATCAATATTATTATAATATATATTGTTACTAACTAATGACTGAAACCATGAGCGTACATAGCTATTTCAATTAAAGGAGAAAACTTCTAATGTCAAAGAATTCCATAGAGAAATTTTTTATGTATTTGCAATTATTTTAGGTTTAATTTATCCTAAAATAATTATATACTATAAAGTAGAAGGGAAGAAGGAGAAATAATATGAAATATTATGTTACAATTGAAGAGTTGGTCAGCAAGGCATTTGAGGTTGAAGCTGATGATGCTTGCAAGGCGGCACAAATTACAGAGAGAAAGTACAAATGTGGCGAATTTATTTTAGATCCCGGTAGTTTGGTATGTAAACAGATGATGGTTGAAGATGAAAATAACATATCCGCAACGGAATGGATGGAGTTTTGATATTATGAATTTAGTTTTCGATAAGCAGTTAGCGATTTCTTATAAGAGTAATTCCCAGAAAATTCGAGTAATGAGTGAAACTTGGATAGAAAGAAATGTTTTTTGCCCATATTGTGGAAATAGTAGAATATCGAAGCTGGCAAACAATATCCCTGTTGCTGATTTTAAATGCAAATGTTGTGGCGAAATATTCGAACTGAAAAGCAAGAAGGGAAGATTTGGAAAGGAAGTAGCGGATGGTGCTTATGATACAATGATAGAGCGTATCACAAGCTATTCAAATCCTGATTTATTCTTGCTTCAATATGATGAATTTAATGTCACGGATTTAATTGTTGTGCCAAAATTCTTCTTTGTCCCTGATATTATCAAGAAAAGGAGGCCTTTATCCCCGACTGCAAAACGTGCAGGGTGGACAGGTTGCAATATAATTTACGATAAAATACCATTCCAAGGGAAAATTGAGATAATCAAAGATCGGACAGAAATTGATAAGAAAGTTGTTATTAATAACTATCATAAAGCAATTAATTTGAAAATAGATAATATATCAAATCGAGGATGGTTATTTGATGTCCTTAATTGTGTTAATAAAATTACCAGTTATTATTTTTCATTAAATGATGTTTATGAATTTGCAGACGATTTACATAAAAATCATATTAACAATAATAATATTGAAGCTAAAATAAGACAACAATTACAGATTTTAAGAGATAAAGGTTATATTGAATTTTTGGGTAGAGGAAAATATAAAAAACTTTAGCTCTTGATAATTGTTCTACGATATGTTAAAATATTACCCAATTAAGCAATATTACACAATTTTTAGTGAAATTGCATACACATAAAGTGAGTGTATCTAAGGTAGGCTTGAATTAGGTTATACCTAAGCGATACAGGGATAGTTTTGAATTTCCTACACGCAGATTAAATTAAACCTGCGGAGTCACTATTTAAAAAGTGATTCTGCGGGTTTTTTATATTATTTTTTATTGCTATAAGGGGGGATTGATATGCTGAGAAAAGAATTTCCAATATTAGAATTTGACGATACAAAAGAGGCTGTTATTGAACCGCACAAAACAATAGAGAAATTAAATGTACCGGAATATGGGGTAATGTGCTTTTTTAACGATATTTTGCGGAAGTTCAAAGATCAAGGGAAATTAAGGACTATAGCCTCCTTTAAATCTGAGATGGGGGAAAATCCTATGTATGAATTGGAATACGAAGGAAATAAAGTTGCCGTTTTTAACCCTGGCGTAGGCGCTCCATTGGCTGCTTCAGTATTGGAAGAAGCAATAGCTATGGGTATAAATAAATTTATTGCCTGTGGCAGTGCCGGGGTTTTAAATAAGGAAATTGCAGTTGGTCACATTATAATACCAACTTCAGCGGTAAGAGACGAAGGAATGTCATACCATTACCTTCCACCAGGTAGAGAAGTAGAAGCTAACAGAGAGGCAGTAGAAGCAATAAAAGAGGTTTTGAAAAACTATAAATATAAATATTTGATATCAAAGACATGGACAACAGATGCTTTTTATAGAGAAACGCCGCAAAAAGTGAAGTTGAGAAGAGAAGAAGGATGTTCAACTGTTGAAATGGAAGCTGCTGCTTTCTTTGCAGTAGCAAAATTCAGAAACATAAAATTTGGGCAGATATTATATGGTGGGGACGATGTAAGCTGTGAAGAATGGGATTCAAGAAGTTATAATACAAGAAATCACATAAGAGAGAATTTATTTTGGCTTGCTGTTGAAGCCTGTTTGAAACTATAAAAAAGGAGGAATGAATATGTATTTTAAAAAAATTGTAGGACAAAAATGTTATTTATCTCCAATAAATGAGGAGGACTACGAAAAATATACGGAATGGGTTAATGACATGGAAGTAGCTGCAGGACTTATATTTGCATCTAATCTCATAGGACCGGAAGCCGAAAAATTAACTTTAGAAAGGCTTTCTATTGACGGATATAATTTTGCCATTATAGACATAAAGAAAGATGAACTCATTGGGAACTGTGGATTTCCAAAGCTAGACCAGTTAAATAAAGCAGGAGAAGTGGGAATATTTATTGGCAATAAGGACTATTGGGGCAAAGGTTACGGACAGGAAGTACTAAAGCTTTTGTTGGACTTTGGCTTTAATATATTGAATTTGCACAATATCTCTCTAAAAGTATATTCATTTAATCAACAAGCAATAAAATGTTATAAAAAAGTTGGTTTTAAAGAGGCGGGGAGAATTCGTGAATCAAAATTTATAGCGGGAAAAGCTTATGATGAGATTTTTATGGATATCTTGGATAAAGAGTATGAGTCGGTTTATATAAATGATATAGTGGGGAAAAAACTGCAGAAATAAAAAAATGGGGCAGAGTGAGTTTAAAGAGTATATCATATTATAAATACATGTTATAATCTAAATATAAATAAAAATGATATATATAGAATTGTCTTTATTGTTTCAGGAAAGTAGGGGATAATATGATTCCGCTCAGGGATAGCGAACCAAGTAGAAAAGTTCCCTTGGCTACGCTGTTTATTATATTTTTAAATGTTATGGTATTTATAAAACAATTCACCTTGCCTTATGACGAAGCTTTAAATATGGTATATAAATATGCTTTTATACCGGCACGCTTTGCCAACGGATTGACCGACATTAGATCTTATATTCCCTTGTTCACAAGTATGTTTATGCATGGGGATATAATTCATATCGTCAGCAATATGTGGTCATTATGGCTATTTGGCGATAATGTGGAAGAACGTATGGGATTTTTTAAATTTATTGTTTTTTATATATTAACCGGCTTGATAGCAGGATTTGCCAATTTTATCTTTGACCCGATATCAAATATACCGACGCTGGGAGCCTCAGGAGCTATTGCGGGGGTGATGGGAGCCTATTTCATAATGTTTCCTCATTCCAGAATATTAACTTTAATCCCTATTATTCCGTTTTTCATACGGATACCTGCCGGGGTTTTTCTGTTTTTATGGTTTATTAGCCAACTTCGTTCGGGTATTTATGGAATTGCAGGGGGAATAGCCTGGTGGGCTCACATATTTGGTTTTTTGGCAGGAGTATTTTTATATAGGAAATTCCTCAAAAGAAGGAAAAGTATGGGGGAATTTTAATTGTTTAAAGAGAAAAATAGGATTTTATTAGTGTTATAAAAAAGAGTTCTAATTATATAGAAAGCCATTATAGTGTTATTTTGTTTATCAATGATATATATTATTGATATGAAGTTTTGAATATAAAATTTGATATTAAGTATTGAGTTTGCAAGAGTAAAGAACCATACCTTATATAATAAAAATTATTTGGCATGGTTCTTGCTCTATATAAAATAGACTTAGGAATGTTAACAAAAGATGTTGTATCAACAGATGTTCTAAAAAGGTATATAAATAATATATTAGGATATTTTTATACTAAAGAGTTTTATGAAAATTGCATAGGTAATACTTTTAAAAGGATGGTTACTACAATGACAAATAAAGAAATAATTAAAGAACAATTAAAGAGGATTACCTTAGAAAATATAAACGATAATGATAAAAAGTTTGGTACAAATGCTCAAGAGATATCCAAGATCACATCTTTAAACAGAACCTTAGTAAGCCATTGTTTAAACATTCTTAATAAGGAAAAAAATGCAATAAAGATTAATACCAGACCGGTGTATTTTATAGATTTAGGAGTTTTTGAAGATTATTTTAATGTAGATATAGAAGATGAAGTTATATATAGTAGTTTTAGAGAATTGATTGAGGTAAAGGATAGAATAAAAAGTAATAGACATCGTTTTCAGACTGATGAATATATATTTAAGGATTTAATAGGATATGAGGGCAGTTTAAGTTATCAATTAGAACAATGTAAAGCGTCCGTTAAGTATCCGCCCAAAGGACTGTCTATTCTTATTGAAGGACCTACCGGATCAGGAAAAAGTTTTCTGGCAAGTAAGGTTTATGAATATGCTAAGATTAACGGTTATATAGGGGAGGACGCACCTTTTTTAGTTTTTAATTGTGCTAAGTATGCTCATAATAAAGAATTGCTTGCGGCTAACTTATTAGGTTATAAAAAGGGGGCTTTTACCGGTGCTGATAAAGATATGAAAGGTGTTATTGAGAATGGAAATGGGGGTTATATTTTTTTAGATGAGGTGCATAGATTATCCCCGGAAGGTCAAGAACTGCTCTTCTATTTCATGGATAAAGGGGAATTTAGAAGAATAGGAGAAAATGACGTATGCAGACATTCTGATATCAGGTTTATATTTGCTACAACAGAAAATCCGGAGGATGTATTATTAAAAACTTTTTTAAGGAGAATCCCTATAACTATAAAAATACCATCACTAAATGAACGACCTAATAATGAAAAATTTAAACTTATACACCATTTTTTTAGAGAAGAAGCTATTTCCATAGGATGTAATATAAAAGTATCTAAATATGCTTTAAGAATATTAACTCATGCTAATTTTACCGGTAATGTAGGACAGTTAAAAAATGAAATTAGGCTTGCTTGTGCCAGGGCTTATAATAATAATGATTTTACTGAAAGCAAAGAATGTAAATATATATATGTTAATTCAATGTGTCTTTCAGATAATATTACAAATAATGCGGTAAACGATAAAATGAGTTATATAGACAGTTTTTATAATGGATATATTTTACAGGATTTAGTTGTTAGTGAATCAGATAATGATGTTAAAATCATAAACAGAAAATATGGCAACAGAATACATGAAAAATTTTATGACGATATGTTAGAACTTTTTTCCCAAATAGTTCCGAACGAAAAAGATCCGATAATTATAGAAAAAATTAAAAACTTAGTAGACGATTATTTTGGTAAGTTAATATTAAATATGAATTTTTATAGCAAAGAAGATATTAGACATGCTAGATTTGATAATTTGTATAAATATATGAAGGATATATTTTCCATTTTAAAATCCAGATATGATGTTAGATATCATGATAACCAGATTTATAAACTGACTTGTTTTTTAGAGAAAGGAATGGAAGATTACTATGGTTTAGTTTTAAAAAACTATGAAATTAAATTTAAAAAATATATGAATTTATTAAAAGACCATTATTCAAAGGAATATGATTTAGCATATAAAATTGCAGATTTTATAAAGTCTAACTTGGATATTACAATTGGGGATTTAGAAATGGTAGTTATGATTTTATATTTCATTAGCTTAACAGGAAAAGAAAACATAGAAAGCGTAAAAGCCGTTTTAATAGCTCATGGGTACTCTACCGCCAGCAGTATTGCTAATGTGACTAATCATCTGTTAGGGACCAATATCTTTGAATCCTTTGATATGCCTATTGAGACCAGTACTCAAGATATTGTAAATAGAATAAAACAATATTTTAAGGAAGTGAATACCTCAAAAGGTATTGTTATACTGGTAGATATGGGGTCTTTAGAGGAAATATATAAAGGACTGGAAGACATATCCCATGGAACAATTGGAATTATAAACAATTTAACTACAAAATTAGCCTTAAAAGTGGGAAGCGATATAAAAAAAGGTTTATCTGCCGAAGAAATAATTAAGGATATAGAAAATGTTGAATGCTATAAATGTAAGATAATACGTATAAAGAATAAAAAAGAAAAAACGTTAATAGTCACTTGTTTTACCGGTATAGGGACAGCAATGAAGATTAAAGACCTATTGATTAAGAGTTTAGGAGAATATGCTGACAATATAAAAGTCACAGCGTATAGTTATTTGGAACTTGAGAAAAACAAATATAATGATAATATCTTTAAGGATTTTGACGTAGTAGCCATTATTGGAACAGAAGATCCTGAAATTTTAGAAATACCGTTTTTATATTTGGAAGATATAATATCTACTAATAAAGATCATATGGTAAGTAATATATTGGAGGATGTTATCCCTAAAGAAAAGATTCCACAGGTAAAACAATCCATAATGAAATACTTTACTTTGGAGAGTGTTCTTAGTTATATTACCATCTTGAATCCGGATAAAATAATTGATCAACTGGAAACTGCAATTGAGACATTACAATATGAAATGAGAAGACAATTTTCCGGTGATACTATAATATGTTTATATATACATTTGAGTTGTTTAGTTGAAAGATTGGTAACTAAAACACAGTTAGAGGAAGAAGGAATAAAAAACATTGAATTGTTTAAAGAAAATCATAAAGATTTTATTGGTGTTATAAAAAAGAGCTTTAATTATATAGAAAACTACTATAGTGTTAACATACCTATCAGTGAGATATATTATTTATATGAAATTTTAAATGTAAAACTTGACGCTAAGTATTGAAATTATAAGGATAAAGAACCATGTTTAAGTGGCATAAGGCCATTTGGCATGGTTCTTGCTTTATTATAAAGACAAATTAGCAAAATTGGGAGGTAAGTTGTTTTGACAGGAATAATAGTAGTTACACACTCAAATATGGCGGATGGAATAAAGGATGCAGCTGAGATGATAGTAGGGGAACAGAAAGGTTTTTTCTCTGTTGGATATTATGTAGGAGAATCTTTGGAGGACTTATATAAAAAAATTGAAGATATTATATTATTAAATACTTTATATGAAAATTGGATTATATTTATAGACATGTTTGGAGATACACCATCAAACGTAGCTTCTGTAATTTGTACTAAATACAATGTAACCATTGTAACAGGTGTTAACTTAGGAATGTTAATGGAGGCTATTGTGTCAAGAAATAGTTCAAAAGGAGATAACTTAATAGATTCTTTATTAGAAGTAGGGAAATCAAGTATTAGATATATAAATAAAGATATGATTTTAAATAATATTAAAAAATAAATTTTTAGCTGCCTAAATAATTACATTTATTAAAGAAAGAAGGTGAAATCGTGAGTATAAGTATATTTAGATGTGATGATAGGTTAATTCACGGGCAATGTATTGTTAGGGTTTTAAATGATTTTCATATAAAAAGGATTTTATTAGTAGATGAATTTACAGCGACAAATCCTGTAATCAAAAGTGTCTATCAAATGGCTGTACCACCGACTGTTAAAGTAGAAGTTTTAAGGTCGTCCGATTCCTATGAAAAGATAAAAGAGGCTATTAATAATGAATTAAACAATTTAATTCTTATTAAAAATCCCAAAGTAGCTTTTGAAATATTTAAAAATGTAAATGGACTGAAAAAAGAGTTAAATATTGGCCCTATGAGCAGCAGAAAGGGTACTGCTAAAGCTACCTATTTTTCTAATCTTTTAAAAGAAGAAGCCGAGGCTATTGAAGGATTATATCAATTAGGAGTCAGAGTATATTTTCAGCAAGTAACCGATCAAAAAGAAATTGAATGGAGTTCTATTAGAGACAAGGTTTTGCAAGTTTTTAAATAAAAATTATTAATATAAGGAGGTATTATTATGAATTTTTTTCAAGCATTACTGATCGCCCTTATTGGTAGTTGTGCCTCTATTTATGGACCATGGTTGTTGGGAACAATGGGCGGATGGTACACAATAGGCAGACCGTTAATAGCTGGGGCTGTTATAGGGGTAATATTGGGAGATATCAAAACCGGTATATTAATAGGAGCAGCTATACAAGCATTATATATCGGACTTGTAACTCCCGGATTATCTATGCCGGGGGATATTAACTTTGCCGCATATATAGGAATTCCATTAGCAATTGTAAGCGGTGCCTCTCCAGAATATGCGGTTAGTCTTTCTGTTCCACTAAGTTTTCTTGGAGTTGCCTTTGTATATTTAGTAGTTACCGTAAATGTCATATTTGTTCATAAACAAGAAAAATGGATTGAAGAAGGTAAACTTAAACTTGCTAATGGTGTACCGGTATTTGGAAGTTTAACCAACTTTGCAGTTAGATTTTTCCCTATTCTTTTAGCAAACTATTTTGGTTCTCCGTATATATCGAAATTAGTTAGCATTATACCGGAATCCTTAGGTAACATATTTATAATATTGGGTGGTATGTTACCGGCAGTTGGATTTGGTTTACTTCTTAAATTCATGTTAAAGGATAATATAGAAATATTATACTTCCTATTTGGATTTGTTTTAGTCTCGGTATTTAAAATATCTATAATTCCGGCTACTATTATAGCTCTATTATTTGCGTATTTGGACATTAAATATAACAGAACTGATAACAGAGAGGGGGCAGCTTAATGAGCGAGAAAAAATTATCTAGAAAGGATTTACGCAAAGTATATCGTAACTGGGTAATGTATAGTTTATCTTGTCAAAACATGGAACGTATGGAAGCACCGGCATTTGTCAGAATTATGGGAATAATTGCAGACAAACTTTATGATAATAAGGAAGATCAAAAGCAGCTTATGTCAAGGCATACTCAATTTTTTAATACGGAACCTCTTATAGGATCTATTATTCCCGGAATTGTATTAGGAATGGAAGAACAAAAAGCATCAGGGCAAGATATACCTGATGAATTAATAGGAGGGATAAAAACTGCATTAATGGGGCCTTTAGCCGGTATAGGTGATTCTTTAATGGCCGGAACTTTGGTACCGATATTATTAAGTATTGCGTTGGGATTATCAAAGGATACGGGTAGTATTGCAGGACCCATATTTTATGTTGCAGCATATTTAGGAATTATGTTACCTCTTACATGGTTTTTATTTCATAAAGGGTATACCACCGGTTTAAAATCCGCAGAGGTTATTTTATCAGGTGGAAAGAAAGACATGATAACAAGAGCATTTAATATAACCGGTTTAATGGTTTTAGGCGGAATATCTGCTCAATATGTTGCAGCAAAAATTGGATTAAGTTATAAGTCAGGCGATATGGCATTGGAACTTCAACCAATGTTAGATGGAATATTTCCATCGCTTCTTCCTTTATTATTGACAATAATGAGCTGGAGATTATTGGATAAAAGAAAGATAAATATTGGGTGGGTATTTGTTATATTTATTGTAATAGCAATTATTGGATCTTTAACAGGATTTTTAATACCTTAAAAAATTAAATCCATAATATATCCTAAAACGAAATGTTGGGATATATTATGGATAAATTATTGCTAATAAAAAATAAAGGAGGAACTTAAATTAATGAATGAGTTGCTGAAAAAATTAAAAAATGGGCTGATAGTTTCTTGCCAAGCTTTTGAAGGCGAACCCTTGTATGGTTCCGACAATATGGCTAAAATGGCTAAAGCTGCGAAAATAGGCGGAGCTGTTGGTTTAAGAGGTTGTTGGCCGGATGATATCAAAGCAATGAAGAAGACAACTAATCTACCTATAGTTGGTATTTATAAAGTAATGGATGAAAAGACTGATGTATTTAGAGATATAATTATTACTCCTACTTTTGAAACCGCCAAAGAAATATATGAAGCAGGTGCAGATATTATTGCTTTAGATTGTACAAAGAGAAGAAGCAGTTTAGAAACAGAGAAATTAATATATAGGATAAAGACAGAATTGAATGTTACTGTAATGGCGGATATCAGCACATTAGAAGAGGGAGTTAATGCTGCCGAATTTGGAGCTGACATTATTTCTACCACATTATCCGGATATACAAATTATAGTACTCAATCTATTGAACCGGACTATAAGTTAATCCAAGAATTAGTTGAAAAGATAGACAATCCCATTAATGCAGAAGGACGCTATTGGGAGCCGGAACAAATGGTAAAAGCCTTTGAATCCGGTGCATGGACTGTAACCATAGGAACCGCTATAACCAGACCACAGCTGATAACTAAAAGATTTGTAGATAGGCTAAATCAATATAATAAATATGAAGCAGAACACGAATAATAAATATTATGTTAATTTGGGAGGTATATAACATGTCAAGTTTAAAATATATAGAGGAAGTACAAAAATTGATAAATGACATTAAAGACACACAAAATGATAATATTAAAAAAGCGGCTGAAATGTTTGTAGAAACAATAAAGAGAGATAAAATAATTCACGTTTTTGGTACGGGTCATTCCCATATGATTGGAATAGAAATGTTTGTAAGAGCAGGAGGATTAGCCAATGTAGAAGCAATGCTGGATAATACTATACTTACTAACTTTGGGGCCAGAAAAAGCGGAAATATAGAAAGATTAAGTGGATTGGCAGAAATAATTTGGAATGACTATGAGATTCAAAATGGAGATATTATGATTATAGTATCCAATTCAGGAAGAAATGCGGTACCGGTAGAAATGGCAATGCTTGCGAAAGAAAAAGGGATATATACAATAGCTATAACTTCCTTAAAGCATTCAAAAAATTGTGAATCAAGGCATGTAAGTGGCAAGAGGCTATTTGAATTGGCGGATTTAGTAATAGATAACTGTGTACCAAAAGGAGATGGATTATTAGATTTTAATGGAGTGCAATCAGGGGCAAGTTCGACTGTAGCAGGTTCTGTAATAGTAAATGCTATTGCTACTGAGACTTTAAACATATTATCAGAAGAAGGATGTAAATTGCCTGTATATGTAAGTCAAAATGTGGATGGCTATAACAATGACGAGATATATGAAAAATATTCTCACAGAATCAAACATATTTAAAGAAACAAGTAATTAAATTTAGGAATTTAATTGTTTTTGACGAGGATTTAAGTATTTTAAAAACTATTTAATGTAAAAAATAAAAAAAAATATATAAAGGGGTGTTGCAAAACTGATTTTAAGTAGAGAGCGACACTACCTTTTTCTTTAAATGCTAAAAATCTTAAATTATTTCAGCGAATATTTTGGAGGGACAAAGTTTTGTATTAAAATTATAATTTTGGATATTTAAAATTTGGTAGACGGGTAAGAGAAAAGTGTTTTGTCCATTTTTCTTTGTCAGTTATTTTTTGAATATTGATGAATCAAATTGTAAAAGATAAGTTTAAGCGCTTGAACTTATCTTTTTTTTATAATATATGACATTAATTTCGCATTAACTACGCAAAAAAACAAAAATATAAAAAAATATTCCTAAAAATTAAAATATATATTGAAATTATATACCGTTTTGAATATAATATAAGTAACAGCGATGAAAGCGCTTTTATAAAAATATAAGGAGAGGATTAACATGGCAGACATTCGTCTAATAAGAGTAGACTTCCGATTGATGCATGGACAGGTTATTGCAAACTGGTTGAATCAAGTAGATGGAAATGCAATTATGATTGTCAACAAACAATTATCGAAAGATCCGTTTATGAATAATGTATACAAAATGGCGGCACCAAAGGGAGTAAAAGTAAGTATTTTTGATCTTGATACAGCACTGGAAAAGATTAAAAGTGAAAAATATACTTCTAATAGAAAATTGATTGTATTGTTTAAATCAGTTACAGATGCCAAAGAAGCGTATGAGAAGGGTTTCCCTATCAGCGAACTTCAAGTTGGAGGCCTTGGTTCAGGGCCAGATCGGGTACAGATTACAAATCAAATTTATCTAAACAAGGAAGATACAGATAAATTACTTGATATGAATGGAAAGGGGGTAAAGGTTTATTTACAGGCTGTACCAAAGGAATCTGAACTTTCAATTGATAAAGCAGCAGAAAAAGTCAAATAATTGAAAGAAAAAAAGTTATAAGGAGGAAAGAAGGATGAATAATTTCATTCAAGCACTATTAATTGGCTTGGTGTACTGGCTGGGAACCAATCGTTTATGGTATGGAACAACGACAGTTATCAGACAACCATTAGTAATGGCAGTACCCTTAGGACTAATTATGGGAGATATTCAAACAGCAATGATAATCGGCGGGACATTACAGCTGATATATTTGGGAGCCATTGCACCCGGAGGAAATATTCCGGCAGATGAGGCATTTGCAGCATGTGTAGCTATTCCCATTGCAATTAAAACAGGGATTAGCGCAGAAGTAGCAGTATCATTGGCAGTGCCGGTAGGACTGTTAGGTGTACTTCTTGATACATTACGTAGGACATATGCATCTGCATTCGTAAGACTGGCAGATAAAGCAGCAGAAAAGGGAGACGGAAAAGCATTAAGAAGAGCATGCTTTTGGTATCCTTTCTTTGCAGCAATTCCGTTACGTGTGATTCCGGCATTCTTAGCAGCATATTTTGGAGCTGACGCGGTACAGGCATTTATGAACTGGATACCGGCTTGGGTAACAAACGGATTGCAAGTAGCAGGAGGAGTACTTCCGGCATTAGGATTTGCGGTAACAATGATTGTAATAGGAAAGAAATCATTATTACCATACTTTTTAGTAGGATTTATAATAATGGCATATTCGGGAATTAGTACTATTGGAATCGCAATATTAGGTTTATGTATTGCATTGCTACAGGGAAACTTTGCCCCAGCAACAGCAAACGGAGGTGAATCAGATGACGACTAATGTAGCGGAAAGAAAGCTTACAAGGAAAGACGTGATAAAGGCATGGTTGAGATATTATACAGTAACTGAAGTAGGAAACAGTTATGAACGACTGACAGCTTTGGCATTCGGATTTGGAATGGCACCGGTACTGGAAAAGTTATATGGAGATAATCCGGAACAGCTTAAAGAAGCATATAAACGTCATGTTTCGTTTTATAATTCAGAAGGAACATGGGGTTCACTGATAGTGGGAATAGCCATGGCGCTGGAAGAAGAAAACGCAAATAAGGTGTCCAAGCCGGAATATGATTCGGCAACAGATGAAGAAAATGCAACAGAGATGATAACGAATATTAAGATAGGTTTGATGGGACCTTTGGCAGGAATCGGAGACTCCATCGATATGGGAACTATACGACCAATTTTCCTATCTTTGTTTATACCGTTAGCAGCAAAAGGGAACATTCTTGGAGGAATCGGACCGTTAGTACTATTTGGAGTGTACATGTCATTCTTGGCATACTTCTTGGTGAGACAAGGATATACATTAGGACGAGACTCGGTAGCAAGTGTATTACAGTCGGGAAGAATCAGTAAATTAATAGACTCGGCAGGAGTATTGGGTCTGTTCATGATGGGAGCATTGAGTGCATCCTATGTAAAACTAACGACAAAGGTAGTTATCAATACAAGTGGAGGAGCATTTAAGATCCAAGATACATTGGATGGAATGTTACCGAAGTTATTACCTTTAGCAGTAGTATTTCTAATTTATTATTATATTAAAAAGAGAGGTCCGAAATACCTGAGAATTGTAGGTGCGATTATAGGATTTTCATTGTTGTTGTCATTATTAGGTATCGTTTAATTTTTAAAGTATACATGAACAATTAAATAGGTACATGTTAAACATGTACCTATTATTAATTTTGGGAGGAATATAATGAAAAAGGTTGCAATTGTAAATGCTAACAGTTTTGGACGCTATTTTCCGGAATTTATTGATATTTTGAAAGAGAATGTAGGAGAAGTCACAAGATTTAAATTTCCGTCCGATATTTCTGCAGAGGAACTTTCAAAAAAACTACAGGGATATTCATATCTGATTGTTGGAACAACTCCTAAATTTTCAAAGAAATTCTTTGAAAAGACCCCGTCAGTAGAATATATTGCCCGTTTCGGCATTGGTTACGATAATGTAAATGTGTTGGGAGCAAAAGAATTTGGCGTAGTTGCATCTAATATTCCCGGATATTTAGAAAAAGAAGATGTGGCAGAACAGGCAGTTGCTTTGGTGTTGGCTTTGTGTAAACATATAGTTAATGCTAATGCGGCGGTTCGTAAAGATGAGTGGAATGTCGATCGTGGAAGATTTTTAGGACGTAGAATCAATGGAAAGACAGTAGGAATCTTAGGATTTGGTAATATCGGTTCAACTTTTGCAAGAATATTATCTAAAGGATTTCAGTGTAAGATTTTAGCATATGATCCCTATTTATCAGCAGAGGAAATTGAAAGACGTGGAGGAGAAAAGCGAGAATTAAATGATTTGTTAAAAGAAAGTGATATTGTTTCATTGCATATTAACTTGACTAAGGAAAGCTATCATTTGATTTCGAAGGAAAAGCTGTCCCTTATGAAAAAAGATGCAATTCTTATAAATACTGCACGGGGTGAATTGGTAGATGAAGAAGCTGTTGCCCAGGCATTAGAAAACCGAGAACTCGCTGGTTATGGTGCAGATGTAATTGAAAATGAACCCCCTAAAATGGATCATCCCCTTTTACCTCTTGAATATGCAATTATTACGCCTCATGTGGGGACATACAATGCTGAATGTAATCGCCAAATGTGTCAGAGCGTTGTTGATGATGTGATCCGTGTTTATCATAATGAAAAACCCAGTATCGTACTTGAAAAATAAAGGAGGGAAAATAAAACATGGAACAAAATAACAAATTAGAAGAACTTAAGCAATTTGACACTCCAAGTATTACAAATGTGGTAGCTACTTATCCTGATAAAGACTATTGTCTTGGATTATATCATCCATGGAAAGGAAAGTGGTATACAGATCAGACATTGAAATGCATGTATCCTGAATTGGGCAGAACGGTAGGATATGCGGTAACTTGCACTTATGGCCTTCCCGACCCGAACTTTACAAATTTGAAATTTGCCGATGTGTTGAGGGCAGTTGCAAAAATGTCAAAACCGGTTGTTTTAATTGTAAAACAGAACATGCCGGAAGAAATTAAAAATATCAATGGCATGCTGGGGGGCAATATGATGACTGCATTAAAATCTGCTGGTGTAGTCGGCGTTATTTCTGATGGCCCTTCCAGGGATATTGATGAAATTCGGCCTTTAAAAATGCAGTACATGTTAACAGGTATTACGGCCGGACATGGCAAATTTGCTGTACATTCTGTTAACACTCCAGTTGAAGTATGCGGCATGCAGGTTGCCCCCGGAGATATCGTTCATATGGACGAAAATGGCGCAGTAAAATTTCCGGAAGAATGTTTAGATGATGTAATTAAATATGCAGAAAGGCTAAGAGAAATTGAATCGAAACGTCAGGGAATGATGAGAAATACTAATGATGTAGAAGAATTAATTAAGATTATGAGTGGATTATACGACTAATCAAGTTAAAGGAGAATAATATAATGGAAATTCCAAAAGAAACTAAATACGGTTGTTTGACATCAAAATTTCATGCGGAAGTTCGTATGATTTCTCTTCCTGACGAATTAAAATCAGGAGAAATTTTGATTCGCCAGGAAGCATGTAACATCTGTACTGCAGATTATACACAATGGCTTGGACAACGGGAACATCGAGGTTATCCAATGGCCGGTGGACATGAAGGCGTGGGAACTGTAATTGCAAAGGCCGATGATGTATATGAATTTAATTTGGGAGATCGAATCGCTTTTATTTTTCCATATTGTGGGCATTGTAAAAACTGTAAAATGGGAAGACAGGATGAATGTACATGCCGAGAAAAAGTAAAGCTTCCGTTAAAGGGGACCCAACAATATTTTGGATTTTCACAATACATGGTTCGTCATTCAAGATACTGTGTAAAAATTTCAAGAAAATTGCCATTGCCGGAAGCATGTTTTGTAGAACCTGTTGCCACAGTATTAAATGCTCAGAACAATTTAACCCATCGCCTTGGAGATACGGTTCTTGTTATCGGAGGAGGAACTATGGGTTTATTGAATGCTGAAGTTGAGAGATTACGCGGATCAAAGGTAATTGTCTCAGAGGTGATGGAGGAAAAATTAAAAAAAGCTGAAGAGATGGGATTTGAAACTATAAATCCGCAGGAGACAGATATAAAAACTGTGATTGATGAATTTACCGATCATGAAGGTCTGGATATAGTCATTCTTGCAGTTGGAAATCAGGTTGCTTTGAATCAAGCCTTAGATCTTATTAAGAAGAAAAACGGGCAGATATTGTTCTTCTCAGCCTCATATCCGTCAGCTGAATTGAATATACCGGCAAATAGGATCCACTATGACAAGTTAAGACTTCTTGGGGCATTTAATTCAACATTGATTGATTTCTATCAAGCATCGAGATTATTGGGGAACAAATTAGTCAATGTGAGCAAGCTGGTTGATTCAATATATGATTTGAACGATATACAAGAAGCTTTCAAACGAGCCAGCGAACCGAACACTTATCGTGTCTGCGTTAAATTGAACGAATGGGAGGATGAATAGTACATGATAGTGTCTTTTAAGGATATGTTGCAGAATGCAACGGATGGGAAATATGCAGTAGGAGCCTTTAATATCGGGAATAAAGATATTTTAGATGCGACTATTGCTGCAGCAGAAGAAAAAAAGATTCCTGCAATTGTTGCCGTATCTGTGCCGGAAATGAATTTTTTAGGGGATGAATTTTTTTCTTATGTAAAAGTACGCCTGAAAAAATCGGAAGCCCAATTTTGTTTACACCTGGACCATGGTTCAAATTTGGAAGATATAAAACGAGCTATCAATAATGGCTGTACTTCGGTAATGATTGATGCATCAAATAAAAGCTTTGAGGAAAATGTAAATATTACTAAAGAAGTAGTTGATTATGCACATTCATTAAATGTTTATGTTGAAGGAGAATTAGGGACAATTGGAAATACAGGTAATAGTTCCTGCGGAGAAGGGCTTGATACCTCAATCATTTATACAGATCCGGATAAAGCAAAAGAATTCTGTGAATTGACAGGAGTAGATGCTTTAGCAGTTGCCATCGGAACTTCCCACGGAATGTATCCGAAAGGGAAAACGCCAAAACTAAGAATTGATATTCTTCAAAAAATTCGTGAAAGAACATCAGCTTTTCTTGTATTACATGGAGGTTCAGGTAACGCTGATGAAGAAGTGATTGAATCCATAAGGCATGGGATTTCTAAAATAAATATTTCCAGTGAAGTGAAAAAAGCATATTTTGAAGAACTTTATAAGTATTTGGGAGAATACCCTGATTCGGTAAAAACTCAGGTGGTGTTTCAGTCTCCTATAAAAGCGGCAAAAGATAAAATTGTGGAGAAAATGAAGATGTTTATGAAGAACTGAGATAGTTGGGAATGCCCTAAAAACATTTTTTAACGTTTTTAGGGCATTTTTGTTATACAGGATTGCGGAGATGAAAATTGGGAAACTTAATTATAATAACTTTAAAACATTAGAAACAACAAATTTGATTTTATCAGGATCAATATCAAGATCCCTTCTCGTTCCGATATTTTCACAGACAAATTTATTGCCTGCCTGGTTACCTCCGGCGAAAATTATACAGTGATCATATATATTCGCACTGCTGTAATTTGTCTGGTTTTTTTCAAATCGGAGAATTGATGAGTCAAGTTTTTTAAGTTCATCTTTAAAAGTATCACTGTAATTAACCGCTATATTTTTTCCTGACCCGATACAGTCAAGTAGGATAAATCGTTTTCTATGTGCAGAATCTCCTAAAAATTCTTTTATCATTTGGTCTCCCATATTGTTGATACATCCAAAGTCAGTAAGAACAAAGGCAACATTTTTTTGTTGCTTAGGTGTTAAAGTGGAAGCGATTGCAAGACAACCAATAACTCCCGAAGTATTTCTGTTTAAATTATGAGAATTGGGGATTCCTTTTGAATAATGAACAATTAGATAAATACCGATGATATAGACCGAAAGCGTCATAAAATCTTTCCAACTGAAAAATCCTTCTAACCATTTTATCCTTAAAAAGTGAGCTGAAAATATAAAACAAAGGACAGTAATGAAAAGTAATGGGATAAATGCAGTCAGGCTGTATAAAAGTTTTCTGTTTCTTATATCAAAAGGATAATATTTGTAGAATCCAAAATTTTTTGACGGTGTATCATAATTTGCCATAATTATGGTATCTGCCTTCTTGACATCTCCGATAATTAAGTCAATCGCTTTTCCTTTTGAACCTTGCGGTGAAAGTATTGAAGTTTTATATCCCATACCTTTAAATTCGGGTTCAATATTATTAATAAATCTGATTTTTTCTTTTTTTCGAAACCTTTTTTTAGCTATTACTCCATATTTTAATATGGAATCTTTCATATCAAAATCCATAAGGCAAACCTCCTTTTTTCTACACTAAAATTATATCATACTTAAATCCAAAATGAAATAAAATTCTAAATATAATATTTTTAACTTGAAAAATTATTCTATTCATGATAGTATAGAAATGAATTGAGAGCGCTTACTTATGAAAATAGAAAGTTTTAGAAAGGAGGAAGTGACTTAAGTCATGAAGTAGAATGATTGGAATTTTAATAGTAACCCATGGAAAAATGGCAGAAGGTATTGCTGACAGTGCGAGGATGATTATGGGCAATAATGAACAATTTGATTCAATTGGATTATTTCCTGATAAGGATTTAGATCAGTTTAAAGCTGATATCAAAAAGAAATTTTTAGAGTTGGATACTGGTGACGGTGTAATCATATTCGTTGATTTATTTGGAGCTTCGCCATATAACATTACAGCCTTAAATCTACACGAATTGCTAAGTGAGAAGAAAAAAGTTAGAGTGATTACAGGTGTAAATCTTCCAATGGTGATTGAAGTATTGAATATGAGAAACATCGAAGAGAATATTGATTCTTTATATAAATCTTGTTTGACTACAGGAAAAGACGGCATCAAAGAATTATTAGAAGAAATGGCTTCAAATGAATGTGAAGATGATGAGGAGTAGAAAGGAGTAAAAAATAATGGATATCAGTAAGCATGTTCAAGCTGTTGAAACTTTCAAAGAGATTACTGAAATGGAATTAAGTGAATTTGTAAAGAATCTAAGTACAGAGGAATTAAATCCGGCTTACAATTTGATTGTTAAGGCTAAAAAGAATGGAAATCGTGTTCATGTTACCGGAATTGGGAAACCTTCCTATGTAGCTGGTTACATTGCTTCTTTATTTTCGTCTACCGGTACTCCTGCCTATGTTCTTCATGGGACCGAGGCGATTCATGGATCCAGCGGGCAAGTAAAAGAAGGGGATATAGTAATTGCAATTTCTAACAGTGGTGAAACAGAAGAACTTATAAAAACAGTCACTACAGTTAAAAATAACGGAGCAAAAGTTATATCGGTTTCAGGAAACAGAGAATCATGGTTGGCTAAACAGGGAGATGCTTTCTTATTTGCAGGCGTAGATAAAGAAGGAGGACCTTTAAACAAAGCACCTCGTATTTCATACTTGGCCGAAATTGTTGTTTTGCAAGCTTTATCTATTGCACTTCAAAATGAAGAGAATATTGATTTACAGGATTATAAAAAATGGCATCCAGGCGGAGCCTTGGGAAAATCAATTAAATAGGACAATTTATAATAAGAAGAAAAGAGGCGTTAGACAGTGAAAGGAAAAATTTTAATAACACCAAGGGCATTTGCTAAGAATGGAATGAAGGAAATTGAAAAATTAAAACAACAAGGATGGGAAATTCATCTGAATGATACAGGCAAATCATATAGCCACGAAGAATTTGTAAAATATGCGAAAGATGTTGATGGTATCATTATTGGCGTTGATATTGCAGATCGTGAGATGCTTAAGGGCTGTAAAAATTTGAAAGCTATTGCCAAGTATGGTGTTGGTGTTGATAATATTGATTTAGATACTGCAAAAGAATTAGGAATCAAAATTTCAAGGACTGTCGGTTCTAACTCGGTGTCAGTTGCAGAGCATACAATAGCATTAATGTTTGCATGTGCTAAACGTATTGTTGACGGAGCAATTAACGTTAAAAATGGAAAATGGAACAAGAACTACGAAATAGAACTTATGGGTAAAAAAATCGGTATTATTGGCTTTGGCAATATTGGAAGACATGTAGGCAGGCTTGCTCAGGGTATCGGCATGAATGTATGTGCGTATGATGTATTTCCTATTAATGAGAAATATGCAAAGGAACATAATATCCAAATATGTTTGCTGGATGAACTGGTTAGAACCAGTGACGTTATTACTATTCATACGCCCCTGACATCTGAAACAAAGGATATGATCAATGCCGAGCGTTTAAAAGAAATGAAAACGACAGCAATTGTGATCAATGCAGCCCGAGGCGGAATTATAAATGAAGCTGATCTGTATGAAGCATTAGTGAACAAAGAAATTTTTGCTTCCGGATTTGATGTTTTCTCAACGGAGCCACCAAAAACTGATGAGAAACTGTTACGTCTGGACAACTTTATTTTAACTCCTCATGCTGCTTCAAAAACTTTAGAAGCTGATATGAATACGATAAAGATGTCAATTACAAACCTTATTACAGATATCGAAGGATAAGTGAGGAAGGAAATAAAAATGAAAAACAGATTAAGAGAATGTTTAGAAGGTAAAAAAAATATTATAGCTACACGTATTAACAGTACATGGCCAATGATAGCGGAAGTTGTAGGAGCCACAGGCTTATATGATTATATTGAGTTTTTGGGCGAATATGCTCCGTATAACCAATATGATTTAGAAAATATTGCAAGGGCATGTGAACTTCATAATATGTCATGCATAATTAAAATAGATTATGCCAACCGCGACTATGTAGCTCAAAAGGCATTGGCTTCAGGATTTCAAGGTATTCTGTTTACTGATCACAAAACAGCAGAAGAGGTAGAAAATACATTAAAAATGGTAACACCGTCGATTCCCCATGAGGGTGGAAGACTTGGATATGTCAGCCGTCGTTTCTATAAGAACGAAGGTTTTAAAAATCAGTTGACCTATGCAGCCGAAGTAAAAAAATGTGTTATGGGATTTATGATTGAAAAAGTGGAAGCAGTAAAAAATATTGAGGAGATATGTCAAGTTCCCGGGGTTGACTTTGTTCAGTTTGGACCTGCTGACTTTTCTATGAATAGTGGATTCAACGCAAAAGAAGAAGTTGAGAAAGTAAGAGAAGCGGAAGAAAAGGTAATTAAAACTGCATTGAAATATGGAGTTAGTCCGAGGGCTGAAATTAACTCTGCCGAAGAAGCAGAACGCTATATCAAATTGGGGGTAAGACATTTTGCCTTAGGTTCAGAATTGAAAATTGAGAAGATGTTCTGGACAGACAATGGTGAATGTTTAATGGGAAAACTCAACGATTTGAGAGGAGAAAAAATATGAAAATTGTAGTATTGGATGGATATACTTTGAATCCGGGAGATTTAAACTGGAATCAAATCAAAACTTTGGGAGATATTATTATTTATGATAGAACAGATTCAGCTGACATAATCTCGCGTATCGGAGATGCAGAAGTTGTATTGACAAATAAAACTCCTATTCGAAAAGAAACGATGAAAGCATGTCCTAATATAAAACTGATTAGTGTTTTAGCTACTGGATATGATGTAGTTGATATTGAGGCAGCAAAACAACTGGGAATTGCAGTTTGCAATATTCCGGCTTACGGCACATATTCTGTTGCTCAATTTGCAATTGCATTGCTGTTAGAAGTTTGTTACCATGTAGGATATCATGACAATGCGGTTAAAAAAGGAAGATGGGAAAACAGTGCTGACTGGTGTTTCTGGGATAAGCCGTTATTGGAATTGTATGGCAAAACTATGGGCATTATTGGCTATGGTCGAATCGGCCAGACGACAGGAAAAATTGCAAGGGCCCTTGGCATGAAAATCATTGCTAATGATAAGCATGAAAATCCTACTCTAAAAGATGTTGAATATGTTTCTTTTGATGATTTGTGTTCCCGTGCAGACGTAATTGTACTTCATTGTTCCCTAACAAAAGAAAATCAGCAGTTCATTGACAAGAAAGCAATTGCCAAGATGAAAAAGAATGCAATTATTATAAACAATGCTCGGGGTCAACTGATTAATGAAAAAGATTTGGCGGATGCATTAAATGAGGGCAGAATATATGCTGCAGGAATTGATGTTGTTTCAAAGGAACCAATTGAAAAAGACAATCCGCTACTGAAAGCAAAAAACTGTTATATTACACCTCATATGTCTTGGGGATCGGTGGAAGCTCGAAAGCGTATTATGGATATGACTTACGAAAATATTCAAGGATATCTGAATGACAAAGCTGTAAATAGAATAGTGTAAGAGATGAAATACAAAAGGAAATTTAGACAATGTCGCTTAAAGGAGGATTATTAAATGATAAATATTGAGGGAATTATTACACCTATTGTTACACCATTCAATAGAGATAAAGATCAGACGATTAACTATGATGCATTAAAACAACTAATTGATCGTTTAATTGAAAAAGGTATAAAAGGGATTTTTATTTTAGGAAGTTATGGTGAATTCCACGTTGTCGATGATGATGAAAAATTGGAATTTGCAAAGAAGACGGTTGAAATTGTGAACCATCGTGTACCTGTTTATGTTGGTACCGGCGGAAACAGCACACGTAATGTGATCCGCTTATCAGAAAAAGTCGAAAAAGTTGGTGCAGATGCGGTATCTATTATCACCCCATATTTTGTTTCACCTAATGATAAAGAAATTATAAACCACTACAAAACAATAGCGGCAAGTATAGATCTTCCAATTATTTTATACAATATTCCAAAGAACACAAAAATTAACTTGTCAAAAGAAATTGTTGCTGAATTGGCTAAAGTTGAGAATATTAAGGCAATCAAAGACAGCTCGGGTGACATGGAAAACTTGAAAGGTTATGTGGAAGCTGCTAAGGGAACGGATATGAAAGTTCTAATAGGTTCTGATTCTAAAATAGCTCCCGCAATTCGTTTAGGGGCAGCCGGCGCAATTGCCGGTACAAGTAATCTTATTACCGAAGTAGATGTTAATTTATATAATGCATTAAAATCGGGTAATGATGAAGAGGCAGATCGTTTACAGCAAGAAATTGAAGTATTGCGCAGTGCATTAAAGTTAGGTACGATACCTTCAGTTATGAAGCGTTCCCTTGAATTTACCGGTATTCCTGTTGGACCTGCACGTCTTCCGGTTATGGAAACTACGCCAGAAGTTGATGAAAAAATTAAAGAAATGCTTAAGCACTATAATTTGATTTAAAGAAATACTCTTTTCTGGTTTTAATCTTATTCAGATTTCCACCAGAAAAGAGTATTTTTATGTATATTTGATTTTCTTGTTCATTTCAATTATACTGATATTGATTTAATTTTCAGTTTAATATAAGTAGACGGTGAAATAATATTCCAATCTAATAAATGATGAAATTATTTATTCCGAAATTAATTAATTTATTCAATTGTGATTTACATTTAAAATTAATGAGAAAGGAAGTGGTGTCTTTGAGTTGTTTAATACAAATTAAAGAAGGATATTCGTTGCTCAGCAAAAATGAAAAAAAAGTAGCCGATTATATTTTGTCTCATCCTTTGGAAGTATATGATTATTCTGTTCAGCAGCTTGCAGAATCTTCGGGAACCAGCCCGTCTTGTATTATACGTTTTGTTAAAAAAATCGGCTTTGAAAGTTACACTCAGTTTCGGCTGATATTAGCAAAGGAATCGGAACGTCAGCTGATGTCCTCAGATGAGTTAATAGAAGAGGTGACTAAAAGTGATAGTATTCCGGAAATGCTGCAGAAATTTAAAAACTTTAATATAAACACAATTAATAAAACCTTTGAGAATTTAGACGAGGTAAAAATAAAAAAAGCTGTTGATATTTTAAGAAAAGCAAAAAAAATCTTTGTTGTCGGAGAAGGGACTTCGTCTCTTGTGGCTCAAGACCTTTCACATAAATTTATTTTGGTCGGAATCGATTCTTGCTGTCATTCGGATGCACATACACAGTTGACTCAGGTAAATGATTTAACTCCGGAAGATGCAATCGTTATCTTTTCATATTCCGGTTCAACACAATTAGCAAATTTTGCATTAAAACGTGCAAATGAATTAAATGTTCCGTCTGTTTCCGTTACACAAATTTCCAAAGCATATTTGGCACGAAAAGCTACGGTACCAATATATGTTCCGGCTCTGGAAACCGAACGTAAGATCGGGTCAGTTGCTTCCAGGATTTCTACATCAATAGTATCGGATATTCTTTATTTAGGGACTGTTCAAAAGAATATTGACCAGATAAAGGAAAAGGTAACCGAGACGAGGAAGCTGTTAAGCCAATTAAAAGTGGATATATGATAAGATACTTCACTATGGGCTATAAAAAACCTCTGTTAAAATTTATTTAATCTTAGCAGAGGTTTTTGAATTCCAATATAATATTTTATATTGTCTATTCCTTTACAGCATCATCCTTGTCCGAATATTTTTTCTTACAATAGTAATATACGGGCAGACCAATTAATGTCAAAGCAAGTCCTAACATAGAACCCTTAAATGAGTCTCTGATTGTTACGAATATTAGATATAGACCTCCAATACCTCCTATTATTGGTATTATGGGATAAAGAGGTACTTTATACAGTTTTTCATCTCTGGGATATTTCTTTCTCAGTATAAATATGCTGAATACTCCGAGAGTAAAGAATATCCATATAACAAATATACACAAATCGGTAATTGTATTAAAATTGCCTAACAGAATAAATATTATCGAAATCACTGTCTGAAATATTATCGAATTAACCGGTGTACCTAATTTTGGATTTACACGATTCAAAATTTTATATTTGGGAAGTTGCTTTTTTTGCCCCATTGCAAAGGCTACTCTTATCCCACTGGCTAATTGAGCATTTAGAGCAGCAAAGGAAGACAACAACATTCCTATTGTTATCAAAGTGGTTCCTCCGCGGCCAAAGAGTTTTTTGGAAACATCTACTCCTATACTTTCGGAAGTTGCTACTTGGGGTGCAGACATTACATTAAATATTGCCGTATTAAATAAAGCATAAACTATTATTACAAAAGCAAGACCTATTATTATAGCTTTAGGCAAATTTTTTTCCGGGTGAATCATCTCGTCGCCAAGAGTACAAGTATTCATCCAACCATCATAAGACCATAATACACCGAGAAGGGCAACTCCCGTTCCGGCACCCTTTATAATTCCACTTGTTGCAAAGCTGATATCATGGGCAGTACCGTTAATTAACCCAAAGATAATTATGGCAGCCATCGGAACTAATTTCCCTATGGTTGCAATGCCTTGCATCTGAAGGCTGAGCTTTGTGGATATTATCTGCAATATTACTATTAATAAAGTAATAAATATTGCAAAAAATTTTAATTCCCATTTACCCATCGGTATAAAATAGGTTGCAAATGTAGCACAAGCTATTGCCAAAGCTGCTGAACCACCCGGACTTGAAATAATCACTTCTATCCATCCATACAAAAAACCAACGACATCATTGTATAATTCCACCAAATAAGTATAAAGCCCTCCTACTTTAGGAATATATGCAGCAATTTCTGATATGGTCAATGCACTGCACATTGAAATTAGTCCTCCGACAATCCAAATGATCAACGCGGATGCTGATGAACCCATATTAACTAATACTACCGCAGGCTTTAAAAATATTCCTGTGCCGATTACAAATCCTATTACATATGCAATACCTTCCCGTAACCCGAGATTTCTTTTTAACTTTCCTTCTTCCTGATGCACTAATAATTCCCCTCCTTTTATATTATCAATTTTAATTAAGATACTTATAAGAAAAGCTTCCATTGAAGAATTATAATGTAGCTTTTCTTGAAACCCAATTAACGGGAAATTTATATTAATGAAATTTTGATTTCCCTATGGGTTATAAGAAAAGCTTCTATCAAAGTATAATGTAGTTTTTCCTGAAACTCATTTACGGAAAGTCCTCTTAATCAATGTTTATAAGTGAGGACTTTCCTATTCGTTATAAGGAAATATTTGTTACTCGATTCCTAATGATTTTTCAGGAGAAATATATGGTCTGTTTTGTTTTTTCCCTGTTTCTTCAAGAGTCAATTTTCCTCCATAGGATGTAAGCCCTCTCCTTAAATATTTGTTATCAGTTAATGCCTTTTTAACGCCTTTATTAGCTATTTCCAAAGCATAAGGCAAGGTCGCATTACATAAAGAATAGGTCGAAGTTTGAGGGAATGCTGCCGGAATATTGTCTACACAGTAGTGCATAATCCCTTCTTCGATATATACAGGATCGTCATGGCTTGTGGATCTGCAAGTTTCTATAGCACCCGCTTCGTCACAGGCTACGTCTACAATTAGTGATTCCCGTTTCATTAACTTCAGCATGTCTCTTGAAACCAAATGATCTTTTCTCCATTTTGGCCATAATATACAATTCATTAAGACGTCTGTTCTTTTCAGGCATTTTATTAGATTTTGCTCATTTGAATATAATAACTCCACATTAGGAGGGAGTATCTCTTTGGCTCTTTCTAATTTATTTATGTCTATATCTAATATTGTAACTTTGTTTCCAAATGCTGATGACAATTCCGCTGCACCTATTCCTGAATTTCCCGCTCCGATAATAGTGACTTCCGGAGTTCTGATTCCATGAACTCTTGCAAGGAGAATTCCTTTGCCGCCGTGAATTTTCTGAGAAAAGTTGAGGGCTGCAATGAATCCTCCTTTACCTGCTATTTCACTCATTGGTTTAAGAAGAGGAAATTCACCGTTTTTATCGGTAACGTCTTCGTATGCGATGGCAGTTACTTTTTTTTCAAGAAGAGCATCGGTCTGATCTCTATGAGCATTGGAATGAATATAAGTAAAGACAATCAGCCCTTCCCTTAAGTATTTGTATTCCTCAGGAAATATTTCCTTTACTTTATAGATCATTTCAGAATTTCGATATAATTCTTCCGGAGTTTTCAATATTTTTGCTCCTTGAGATTCATATTCCTTATCGGGAAATCCGCTTCCATCGCCTGCTCCTTTTTCTACAAAAACAGTATGTCCTCTTTTTACAAATTCTTTTACTCCTTCCGGGGTACACGAAACTCTGTTCTCATTAGCTTTTATTTCTTTTGTTATTCCTATAATCATTAAATTTCCTCCTTTATGTTAATATTTTTAAACTGATAATAGATATTGCAAATGGAATGCCAAGATTAAACATCTTATTTTGCAGGTTATTTCAAAGCCTCAATAAAAACATAAAGGAATCGTTTTCAGATAAAGACAAAAAGTTGTCTTTATTTTCTTTTTTAATAACTCTTATTATAACGAATATTAGCTATAAATAACGAAAGACAGATTATTGACAATTCTGACAATAACCTGTCTTTTATATAAACATAAACATTAAATTATCTTTAAAGATATGTTTAGTAAGTAAGGGCATTGTGCCCATAAAAGAAAATTACCAACTTAACTGGCGGATGTTTATTATGTTTAATAAATTGGTACAATTTTGTTCTAAATATAGGAATGCTTTTAAACTTTTGTTTTATAGCGAAAGATGTTAAAGTAACAATGTAAGATATAGTAATTAGATGGCCATATAATAAAAATATATCTTAATTATGGGTTTTATAGCAATTGCCATCCTGAAAGTTTTTATTATAATTTAAGATTTATTAAAAAGGAAGGTGTTGCATTTGTATAGAAGGGCTTGTAAAATAATAAAAATTATTTATGACAAACAAAATGAGCTGGATATAAAAGATCTTGCACAAATATTAAACGTCAGTATAAAAACAATACAAGCAGATATACAGGAAGTTAATGAATTTTTGAAAAGTACGGGAATTGCATCCTTAAAAGAAAAAGAAAATAAGTTTTATATTACAAAAGTACAAAAATCGATTGATGAAATTCTTTCAACATTGAGCTTTTATGATTATAAGCTGTCGAAGGATGAAAGGCTGATAATTGAAGCGCTTTTGCTAATATTTACAAAGAATCATGTTACTCTTTTTAATGTGGCGGAATTCATGTATGTTTCCAGATCCACAGTTATCGGGGATATTAAATATTTAAACAGGTTTTTTGGTAATTATCATCTTTCTATTGATTCTCAGACCAATACTGGCATAAAAATTAGGGGTTCTGAGGAAAGTATAAGAAATCTATTTGTAAATATATTATTTAAGCATAGAGATTTATATAATTTATTTTCTCATCAGGAAAAGATTAAAAATATGAAATTTGGAGAATTAAAGGCAATAGACGTAGAAAGAAACATAATACTTCAAAATCTTATATCGGAAGCTGAAAAATATTCAGAAATGCAGTTAACGGAACATTCTTTTAATATATTGTGGAATTACTTATGTATGGTTATTGTCAGAATAAGGTCGGGAAAATATCTTAAAAATTATAAGTCTGAAAGTGGCGAAGTGAGCAATAAATTGATAGAAAGATTATACACTTTAGTATTTCAGCATTTTGATTTAAAAGAAAATGAAAATGAACTTTATTACTTAAATAATTTTTCCAAAAGTTTAACTTATCTTAAAAAAAATAACACAACTGACGGAAGCAAGGAAATAGTAAAAATACAAACTATTACAAGATTGTTTATTATGAAAGTATCAAAAGCATTGAATATTCCGCTATATAAAGATTATGAACTTTTCAAAAGCCTTTCAAATCATTTGGAGAGAATCTTTCTGGACGGATTTACAAGTTTAGTGGATAATTATGAAATAAATTTTATCATAGGAAAATATTCATATGTAAAAAGTAAGGTTGAAGAAAATATAGGAGTATTAGAGCAATATGCTAAGAGACCTATAGGAGATGAAGAAATAGCTTATATAGTCATATATATATGTGCTTCGATTGAAAAAATAAAAATTCATAAGAATCGATGTAATGTAATTCTCGTTTGTAACAGTGGAATAGGAACGAGTCAATTTTTAAAATCAAAGCTTTTGGATAGATTTAATTTAAATATAGTAAATGTATTACCTAAGCATAGACTTAAAGATTCAATAAGAAATGATATAGACTTTATAATTTCCACAGTCGATTTAGATGAGACATGTTTGCCATATATAAGGGTATCTCCTCAGCTAACAGACAGCGATTTCCTGAGAATGAGAAAAATGATTGAAGACTATGGTTCTGTAAATTTTGACGAAATACATGATAATAATTGCTCGGAAATAATGAAAAAAATAGAACTAATAATAAAGGATGATGAAATATTAGATGTAATTAGAAAAAGTTTAAACGAATATTTTGATAAAAAAAATAAAGTGAATTTAAGTCTCGCTGATCTTTTGACAGAGGATTTTATACAATTGGATGTTAAGGTGGAGGATTGGAAGGATGCTATAAAAAAAGCCTCTCAAAATTTATTGGATAAAGGATTTATAACTAATGAATATGTAAAATCCATAATAAAAAATACTATTGAAAATGGACCTTATTATGTGATTTCTAAAGGATTTGCTATTCCTCATTCTGAAATTGGGGATGGAGGAAAAATTATGGGATTTAATTTAATAAGGTTAAGAGAGCCTGTTATGTTTAATGCTGGTATCTATGATCCAATAAAATATATATGCATAATAAATGCGGTTGATAAAGAAAGACATCTGAATGCTTTGTTTAATTTAATAAATTTACTGCAGATATCGGAATTTAAAAAAGCATTAGATAAATCAAAAAGCAGTGAAGAAATGGCAAGAACTATTGAATTATATGAGAGAAGAATACAATAAATGCGGAGGTATTAATATGTATTTAGACAAAGAGATTACATTTTTTAATGAAAAAGTTAAAACTGGAGAGGAAGCTATAAGAAAGCTTGCCAGGAAGTTTATGGAAAATAATTTAGTTAAAGATACTTTTTGTGAAGCTGTTATTAATAGGGAAGTCGCATATCCCACAGGTCTTAGTGTAAACGGTAAAGGCATAGCTATTCCGCATACTGACAGTATTCATATAATAAAACCACAAATAGGCTTCATGTCTTTAAAGGAACCGGTAATATTCAAGAACATGGTAGATAAAAATGATGAAATAAAGGTTAATGTAATATTTATGCTTGGCTTAAAAAAGTCAGAAGAACAGGTGCAGATGTTGCAAAAGTTGGTAGACATGTTTCAGAATGAGGAATTATTAAATGAAATCATATCATGTACGAATATTAGTGAATTTAAAGCAATAATGAAAAAAGCTAATATTTCATAAAATAATTTCTGGATTTTAAGGAGGCGGTATGATGTTAGTTAGTTCTAAAGAATTATATAAGGTTTCAAGAAAATACAATTTTGCTTTCCCTGCTCCTAATTTTGTGGACCAGAATTCGACAAAGGCATGTATAGAAGTGGCGGAAGAATTAAATTTACCGTTGATATTAGCATATGCTCAAGCTCATAAGGAATTTTTATCATTTGATGAAGCTGTAGAATTAGGAAAATATTATGGGGAAAAGGCCAAAGTTCCCGTAGTACTTCATTTTGATCACGGAACAGATAAGGATTTAATTATGAAGGCCGTAGACATAGGGTTTAAGTCAGTTATGATAGACGCATCATCGGACCCCTTTGAAGAAAATGTGAGGAAAACAAGGGAAATAGTGAAATATGCACATTTAAAAGGAGTAGTAGTGGAAGCGGAAATTGGACATGTAGGAGGAGGAGAAACATATAAGAGCAAGGATGACAACGACAGCAGATATACAACTGTTGAAGAGGCAGAAAAATTTTTTGAGCTTACAGAGGTAGATTCTCTTGCTATATCTATAGGAACAGCACACGGGGCATATAAAGGAAAGCCTGTAATAGATTTTGAAAGATTGAAGGAAATAAGATCAAAGGTTGATGTACCTCTTGTTCTTCATGGAGGCTCTTCGTCAGGAGATGATAATTTAAAGAGATGTGCCCTTAACGGAATAAGTAAAATAAATATATACACAGATTTAGTAACGGCAGCCTATAAGAAGGCGGCGAAGATGGAGTGGAAGGATTATTATGAATTAAGGAGTGCACAGATTGAAGGAATAAGGGAATGTTTAAAGCATTATTACGTTGTATTTGAAACTGAAAAATACAGGAAGGCAGATGAATAAAAAATGAAGGTAAGAACGCCATTTTTAGTTGTTAATCCAAAATCATATCTTTATGGAGAAAAATCTTTGGATTTAGCCTTGGCGGCTGATAAAGTGGCAAAGGAAACAGGAATTGAAATGTTTTTTACATGTCCATTTACAGACATACGGTATATTAGCGAGAGGACAAACCATCTTATAGTAACTGCTCAACATATGGACCCTTTAAAGCCGGGCAGGGGAATGGGACATATACTGCCGGAATCTTTAAAGGAAGCAGGAGCAGAAGCAGTTTTCCTAAATCATGCCGAAAATCCTATGACAGTAGAAAAATTATCAAAGACCATTGAAAGAGCACATGAGCTGGATATGATAACCATAGTATGTGCGGATTCAGTATTTGAAGCTGCTGCGGTATGCAAATTGAACCCTGACATAGTTTTAGCTGAGCCTACAGATTTAATAGGGACAGGCAAAACAGCAGGCAAAGGCTATGTAGTTGAAACCATATCAAAGATAAGAGAGATAAATCCGGATATACTTGTTATGATAGCCTCAGGAGTTACCACAGCGGATGATGTTTATAAGGTTATAAAACTTGGAGCTGACGGAACAGGAGGAACAAGCGGTATATTGAAAGCTCCTGACCCTAAAAAGAGGATAGTTGAATGGGCGGAAGCCGTGAAAAAGGCTGTTAAGGATAGAAAATAATTGGAGGTAAGAAAAGTGAATATTTACAAGGAACAAATAGATTTAACATCTCATGGAGGAAGACCAAGCTTTTTTGATATAACACCACAGGTAAAAGAGGCCATAGAGAAAAGCAGGGTAAAAAATGGGATATGTGTAGTCATCTCACCTCATACCACTTGTTCTGTATTTTTTGAAGAATTTGTTCATGATTATAATGAAGAAGGGGATGAGTTTCTTCAGGAGGACTTAAATAATATTTTAAAGAAAATAATTCCTGATAACGTGGAGGAAGGGCAGTATAATTATCCCGGGGAAAAGCATTATAAAGCAGTTGCCTTATGGCCAAATGCTGAGGCATATTTGCCAAATGGGGACAGGAGAGCTCTTTTAAACTGTGATGCACATCTTAAGGCAACCCTTATAGGATCAAGCCAGACCTTTGAAGTGGATGAGGGAAAACTTGGCGTAGGGACAACAGGGTATATATACTTTGTTGATTTTGACAGGACAAGATCACGTATACGTAAATGTAAAATAATTGTTTTAGGTGAATAATATAAAAAAGAAAGTGGAGTGTTAACATGAAAAGAATATTATTGGCTTGTGGCTCAGGAGTATGCACATCTACAGCTGCCAGAGTAAAAGTTGAAAAAATATTGGATGCAAATGGATACAAGGGACAATACAAAATGGAACAATGTAAAATAGCAGAAGTGCCAGCAAAATCAACTAATTTTGATTTTGTAATATCAACAACAATGCAACCCGATGGAGTAAAATGTCCTTTTGTAAGTGGTTTGTGTTTTTTAACAGGTGTAGGCATTGAAAAAACAACTAAAGAGATATTAGATCTCATGAAAAAATAAAAATAAGGCGGTGAGTTATTTATGTCATATATTTTAGGATTTTTCAATTTTATTCAGGGATTAGGCGCCAACGTGATGATGCCCATAATAATTTTCATATTTGGAATTATTTTAGGAACTGAGAAAGGTAAAGCATTAAGAGCAGGATTAACAGTCGGTGTTGGATTTATTGGATTAAATTTGGTAATAAATGCATTAGGGGCTAATTTAGGTCCGGCTGTTGAACAGATGATTAAACGTTTTGGCCTTTCACTTTCGGTGATTGATGTTGGCTGGCCTGCCGCAGCGGCTATAGCATTTGCTTCAACTGTAGGAATGATAATAATTCCTGTTGGTTTAATTGTGAATATCGTGATGATTTTAACTAATACAACTCAAACAGTGGATGTTGATATTTGGGATTATTGGCATTTTGCTTTTACGGGAGCATTGGTAGCAATATCTACGGGTAGTCAGATGATGGGAGTAATTGCAGCGGTATTGAATATGATAATAATTATGGTGATAGGAGATTATACAGCACCGGGAGTTGAAAAAACGCTGGGATTACCGGGAGTTTCTCTGCCCCATGGATTTACAGGAGCATATGCACCCATTGCAATCGTAATAAATAAAATTATAGATTTAATTCCGGGAGTAAGGGATATAGATATAAGTATGGAAAAAGTTCAAAAAAGATTTGGAGTGTTTGGAGAACCTATTTTAATAGGGACAAGCCTTGGTATAATAATAGGTATTATTGCAGGCTATGGAATTAAAGATGTTCTTACTTTAGGTATCACTATGGGTGCAGTGCTTGTTTTAATTCCTAAAATGGCATCATTGCTTATGGAAGGATTATTACCTATTTCTGATGCAGCCTCAGAGTTCATAAATAAAAGATTTTCAAAAAAGGGGAAAATGTACATTGGACTTGATTCGGCAGTAGGAGTAGGGCATCCCGTAACATTGTCGGTTTCACTTATATTAGTACCTTTAACAGTTTTTATGGCAGTTCTCATACCCGGTAATAAGGTCTTGCCTTTTGCTGATTTAGCAGTGATACCATGGATGTTTGTATTAATCACACCGGTTGTTAACGGAAATGGGTTCAGGGCTTTAATAAATGGTATAATTGTTTTGGCAGTAGGTTTATTGATTTCAACTAATTTGGCACCTCTTATAACCATAGCAGCCCAAAATGCAAATTATACTATGCCTTCAGGTGCAACTCAGATTTCAAGTATATGCGATGGTGCAAATCCATTGACTTGGCTGATTGTGAGAATAAATGATTTTGGGTGGATTGGCATGGCAGTTATAGCAGTAGTTGCAATATCCTTGGCGATAATTAACAGAAAGAGAATCTTAAAAGAAGCACATGAAATGGAACAAAAAGCATAATTTAGATTGGTATGGTGAAAGATGGAAAGAGAATATAAATTTGATAAAAAGCTATTTTTAGTCAGGATTGTTTATGCAAGTGTTTTAACAATTATAGTATTATTTATAGGTATTTATAAATTATTTACGGGTACGAATATAAAATATTTGTGGATGTTTATATGCTTTCTATGCATATATACAATTATAACTAATTTTGTATCAATCAGCTATCCTGGTGAAATAATTATAGGAGGAGATAAAATAATATTTAAAGCCTTTAAAAGATCTCATGTATACAGTATGGGCGAAATTACCAGTTTTAAAATTAAAGAACAAAGGCTTGCCGGAAAGCTATATATAAGAATTAATTCTCCTTCATTATTTAGAGGAAGATATTGGATAGATTTGAGAGCTTATGACGATTATAAGGATTTAGAAACTGAGCTTTTAAAAATTGAAGAGATGAAGCATCCCGATTCTCTGAAGCAGAAAATAAAAGTTAATAATTCTCTTTACTCTTTACGTAGAAAGGAAGATAAAAAATGTATAAAAAAGAGAAAGATGAAATAATAAAAGCAGGAATTAAATTAGACAGGTATGGTTTAATAGTACTTTCAGGGGGAAATGTAAGTTTAAGAGTTGAAAAGGATAAGATATTAGTTACTCCTTCAGGAATGATTTATGAAGAAATGGTGACAGATGATATTATTTTGATGGATTTGACAGGCAATATAATAGAAGGAAAGAGAAAGGCTTCCGTTGATACTAAAGCATTATTATATATATATAATAATATGACAGGTGTTAAGGCCATAATTCATACCCATCAGCCTTATGCGACGGCATTGGGATTAATTCAGGATGAATTTAAGTGTAATCTTACAACATTAGCTAATGCCACAAAGGGTTCCGTTAAGGTATGTTCGTTTTCATCTGCGGCCAGTGAGCAAATGGGTATAGAAGCAGTGGAAAATTTAAATGGTAAATTAGCAGTAATATTAAAAAATCATGGAGTAATAGCAGTGGGGAATTCTTTAAAACAAGCTCTTTATTCGTGTGTATATTTGGAGGAAGCAGCAAAAACATACTGTATAGCTAAATCTATGAGTGATAATATTGCCATGATGACTGATAAACAAATTGAACAAGCAGTAAGAATATTTGATTATTATGGACAAGGGAAAGAGGAAGTTCCTGAATTCTTAGTCAATCAGTAAAAATTTTTAAATAAATTATATGATAATATGACCGGTTTTGTGACCGGTCATATTGTTTTCCTAATAAATTTTATTATAACAAATATTAGCTATTATTAGCTATAAGTAATAAAAGACGAATTATTGTCAGAATTGTCAATAGTTCGTCTTTTATATAAACATTAAATTATCTTTAAAGGTATGAGTTTTATATTTTTATAACCTTATTTATATTTGCTTATTTGGATGGAATATTTGTTTATTTTGTAATGAAGAGTTTGTCTGGGAATTCCAAGCATATTTGCTGCAGAAGTAATATTTCCGTTAGCTTTTTTTAAGGCATTTATTATTAGTTGTTTTTCCAAGGATTCGATTTCTTGATTTAACGGTTTAATTTCCCTTATATCTTCATTTATAGAATTATTATTTATGTTTTCGATTAAATATATGGGCAGATGTTTTAATTGTATATCTCCGCTGTTTAATATATTAACGGAAGATTCTATTATATGTTGCAACTCTCTTACGTTTCCCGGCCAGTTATATTCATAAAATATCTTTTTTACCTCTTTAGATATTCCTGATACATTTTTATTGAGTTCTTTATTATATTTATCTATAAAATATGGAATATATAGTGAAATATCTTCCTTTCGTTCCCTTAAAGGTAATAATTTTATACTTACTACATTTAACCTATAGAAAAGGTCCTCTCTTAAATTTCCCCTTTTAACGGATTTAATGGGATCTTGATTCATGGCGGTTATTATTCTTACATTAATTCTTCTGTCTTTTGAATCCCCTATCCTTCTAACCATTCCGTCTTGAAGTACTCTTAAAAGTTTTGCCTGTAATCCGTTAGGCATTGAATTTATCTCATCTAAGAACAGCGTCCCGCCATCAGCAAGTTCAAAGAGTCCCGGTCTATCTACAGAACCGGTAAAAGCACCTTTTACTGAGCCAAATAATATTGATTCAAATAGATTTTCCGGGAGAGCGGCACAATTTTGAGCGATAAACGGTTTATCATGTCTGTTGCTATAGTTATGGATCGATTGAACGAATAATTCCTTTCCAGTTCCGGTTTCTCCATAGACTAAAACAGGAGATGAACTATTTGCAATCATCTTTGCTTTTTTTATATTGTATTTCATTTCTTTGTTTTGAGTAATTATACTATCAAAATTGTACTCTGCCGTATTTTTTCCCATATTAAATTTTTTATTTCCAATAATTTGGAACGTTTTCCTTGTTTTTAACCTTTCTGTTATTTCTTTAACTTTAGTTATATCTTTGGATATTTCTATTGCTCCTAATATCTTTCCTCTCCTGATTATAGGAAGTGTAAGATTTTGGGTATTATAGACTCTTCCTTTATTATCGTGGAAAATTTGATTCTCAAAATATTGCGGAGTACCATATTTTAAGCAATTAATTATTGTACTTTCTTCGATATCTAAAGCGGGATATATTTCAAGAAAATTTTTGTTTATAATTTCTTTAAAATCGTTTAATTTTGAATTATTGTCGAATCTGGGATTATATCTCACGGAATATACGATATTTCCGTTATGATCCACTATCATTATGGCATCCACATATTCCATATTTATATCATTAAATAACATAATCGTACCCCTCTCTATTGTATTTATTGAAAAGGAAAAGTTAATCCTATTGAGCATAAGAATTTTTAAAATAAATATTCTAAAATCATAAAAATAATTAAGATATCAATTAAATAATACCTTAATAAAAATATAATGGCAATAATCATTACTTGTAAACAGATATCCCGCATCAAATTTCCAATAAAGATTTTTTGTATCATAAAAAAACCCTACATGTTAAATTATTTTACATTAACATGTAGGGTTTTTATTCAAACTATTTCACATTTTCCGATTGCTTCACCATATCCGGATTTTTTAAATGAATTTCTTTACCCTCAGAATTGACTAATTTAAATTCTCCACTTGTGAGTCCGCTATTTAGGTATGGAAGATTAAAATATCCGTCTTCATTCATTTTATATTCAATGCCGCCGATAATCCATTTTGCATCCCTGGGTACTCCATATTCTAAATGATTTATACTATTTAAACAATAAATTTGATTATTAAATGCTTTATCATTGATGATTCTTCCGCTATCTAAATAGAAATACCTATTAGTTTTTCCTGTACTCATGCCTACTTCGAAATATCCGGGTTTAAATCCGAGCTCATTTGTTAAAAAATTTATAGACTTTTTTGAAGAAATGATCATATAAGAACTGTCTCTTAATAGTTCATTTATTATATCTACCGTATCAAATAATGTTTGATCATATGATGTTTTACTTTCATCATATATACTGTCTACAAAATCAATTGTTTTAAAGCCATTATTTGTAGCACCATATAATCTTTCAATACCATCTGCATGTTTAAATTTATAGTAAGTATTTGGTGATAACGTCAGCCTGTTATTTATTACTTCTAAAGTTTTAACATTATCTTCATTTATAATTGGTGATACTTCACTAATCGGTATTTCAATTGACATTCCATCTTTTTCGATATAAAAATTATTAGCACCATATTCAAAGGAAACAATTCCGCTGTTAAAATCTATCATCTCTCTGTTTATTATCATTTTCTGAGTTATTTTATTTAAATTGATAAATTTAGATGGAATATAGCTGCTGAAATTAGATTTATATATTGAATTTTCGTTTTTAATAGTAAAATTATTACTTAAAATATTTCTTGAAAAGATGCTATTATTGATTGTATAAAATCTTTCTATAATATTATTATTGATTCTCATAAATTCACCTATTTTCTTTATTTTATTATGGAAATCCTTGTGCAAAATCAAAGTGGCCAACTTTTTATATATGTAGATAGTACTTCATATTCGTAACAAAAAGATTTTACCAATCTCCCCTTTCTAAAATTGATGATGGATTTAATAATAATTTATATATCAAAATATCTATCGTCACTATATAATTTAGCTTTAATAATAGAAAATTATCCATAACTTGGATTGTCCCGTTTACTGATTTTTATATTAATAAAAATATAATGGCAATAATCATATAGTTATATAGATTGCCTTTAATATGATAAAATATATTTGTCCGATTCAGATATAATTTATTTGAGGTTTTTAAAATTCAACGAGGGAGTGATCTGATGCTTCAAACTATTAAATATGACGGGGGAAAGTTGTACATAATCGATCAGACAAAATTACCTGTAGTTAATGAAACTATCGAAATAAAAAATGCGGAAGAGTGTTTTGATGCCATAAAGAGACTCAAAATAAGAGGTGCTCCGGCTATAGGGATAGCTGCTGCTTATGGAATATTTCTGGGAGTTAAAGATGTCGAAGAAGATGATTTCGATAAATTTTATAAAAAGTTTACAAAAATCAAGGAATATTTGAGTTCTTCAAGACCTACGGCAGTCAATCTTTTTTGGGCTCTGAACAGGATGGATAAGAAAGTTTTAAGTTTAAAAGACAGACCTTTGCATGAAATAAAAGAAGCCTTGGAGGAAGAAGCTGTACTGATTCAGAAAGAAGATGAAGATGTCTGCAGAAAAATAGGAGAGAATGGCCTGAAAATTTTAAAGGATAATATGTCTGTTCTCACTCATTGTAATGCAGGAGTATTGGCTGCTTCCAAATATGGTACCGCATTGGCTCCTATTTATATGGCTAAAGAAAAGGGTTTAAACATAAAAGTATTCGCCGATGAAACAAGACCGCTTCTTCAAGGCGCAAGGCTGACATCATTTGAATTAAGTCAGGCGGGTATAGATGTGACTTTAATTACAGATAGTATGGCAGCAGTAGTGATGAAAAAAGGTTGGGTGGATATGGTAATCACGGGCTGTGATAGGGTAGCTGCCAATGGGGACGCAGCAAACAAAATAGGGACTTACGGAGTAGCCCTTTTGGCTAAAGCACATAATATTCCGTTTTATATAGCCGCACCTTTTTCAACTATAGATTTAAACACGTCTACAGGAGATGATATTGTTATAGAAGAAAGAGATAAAGAGGAAATAATCAGGGGATTTGGAGTCCAGACAGCACCACTGAATATTAAGGTATTTAATCCTGCTTTTGATGTTACTCCTCATGAATTGATTAACGGAATAATCACAGAAAAGGGGATTGTTCGGGCCCCTTATGATATCAATTTAAAAAAATATTTCGGTTTATGATTATGAATAAAAAAGTAAGGTCCGTAATGGATCCAGATATATAATATATCTATTATTTATATGGATCCATTACGGACCATATAAAATATTGGAGATATATTATTCTCATCAAAGCAGTATCAAATCAATTAGATTAAATACTACCATTGACTATCTCTATAGGGTACTCATTAAAGAGCTGCCTAAAAGATTTGGCTGGATAACTTTTTACGAACCTTACATACTTTATAATCTCCAAAACAAAAAATTATATTCATAAAATTTTTTGTTTATAATTTAAGCTTATAACTTTTTCAGTCTTTAAAAAGGCAGAGTCTACATCAATATTATTTGATGAAATTTTCCCCCCATTTAATTCCTTTAAAAAATTTTTTTCATCAGTTATTGGGAAATCAATTTCGGGAGTTTTAAAATGCATGGGGATTGTCAGTTTTGGATTTAATTGCTTTACCACTTTTACAGCCTCTTCATTATTAATAGTATAATATCCTCCTACAGGAATGAATAAGACATCTACTTTGCCTATTTCTTCTAATTGCTTGTCTGTAAGAGTATGACCTAAATCGCCCAGATGGCATAATTTAATACCATCCATATTTATCAGAAATACAATATTTTTTCCCCTTTTAGTCCCATAAACGTTATCATGGAAAGTCCTGATACCATTTATGATAATATCCTTTACATTATATTCCTTAGGTTTATCTATTATTTTAAAGTCGCCTTTTATAGCTTTGAAATAGTTGTGATCATAATGGGAGTGAGAAGAAGTTACAATATCAGCTTCTATGTCTAAAGGAGAATACCCTACAGTTGGATCAAAGGGGTCTGTGACAACAACAATACCTTTATTAGATGTTATTTTAAAACATGAATGACCAAACCATTTTATGTTTATCAAACTTAACACCTCCAACTAATGTATTTTTAATTGATTTTAATTATATCATTGAACTTGACTTTCTTCAATAGAAATAGGCAGAGCTTGCAATAAATTGAACTTTATTATATAGTGATTATAAGTATTTAAAAAAAAGAAATGACTTTATTACAATAACATAGTAATTTATAAAAAATATTCATAAATAGAAAATGAAAAGGTTTTTCGACAAAAATGTAGAATATTATTATAATAAACAAGGGGGAATTTATTATGACTTATGATTCCAAAATTAAAAGCAAGCAAGCGGATTTGTTTTTTGATGCAATTCTGAAACTTGAAAATTTGGAAGAATGTTATCGTTTTTTTGAAGACATTTGCACGGTAAAAGAAGTTCAGTCCATTTCCCAAAGATTTAAAGTAGCAAAATTACTGCGTATGAATAAGACCTATAATGAAATTGAAAAGGAAACGGGGGCCAGTACAGCAACTATTAGCAGAATAAATAGATCGTTAAATTATGGTTGCGATGGATATGACATTGTATTTGAACGTATGGGAGTTCCTTCGAAAGAGAAAAGGTGACATGATCCCACCTGTATACTCGCTAAGTGAGTAAAGAAGTTGCAGGTGGGAGTATTTTTTTATATATCCCAGTTGACTGTTATTTGACGAAACTGTGTTATAATAAATATAATAAATAGATCATATTTAGGTGGTGGAGATAAGGGATAACGGTTTCAATTTATTATTTTAAAAATAAGGTATGTTTATATTATGAGGGAAATTTTTTGAGACTAATTTTAAATATTGTGATAATTTAAGGAGGGAATGTGAATGAAGGAAATTGTTTTAACAGGCAATGATTTAACATTAGAACAGTTGGTATTGGCAGCAAGGGAAGGGTGGAAGGTATCCTTAAGTAAAGAAGCCGAAAAAAATGTTTTATCATCAAGAAAAATAATAGACGATATAGTGGAAAATGAGAAAGTGGTATACGGAGTAACTACCGGATTTGGGGAATTTTGCAATGTTAATATATCCAAGGGAGATTGTAAGACATTACAAGAGAATCTTATTCGTTCTCATGCCTGCGGTTACGGTCCTTATTTTTCCACAGATATTGTGCGGGCTATAATGGTTACAAGAGCTAATGCTTTAGCAAAAGGGTATTCCGGGATTAGGATAGAAACTCTGAATACTCTTATAAAAATGTTGAATGAGGGGGTTCATCCGTTAATTCCTGAAAAAGGTTCTTTAGGTGCATCCGGTGATTTAGCACCTTTAGCTCATATGGTTTTACCAATGCTTGGACTTGGAGAAGCAGAATATAAAGGAAAGCATATGACGGGTAAGGAGGCTATGGAAAAAGGCGGGATACCAACAATAGAATTAGATGCAAAAGAAGGCCTTGCATTAATTAATGGAACTCAGGTATTAACTTCCACAGGCGCCTTAGCGGTTTATGACGGGATAAAATTGTTAAAGATAAGTGATATCGCGGCGGCATTGACTATAGAGGCATTGAGAGGAATAACAGATGCTTTTGATGAGAGAATCCATATAATAAGAGGCCATAAAGGGCAGCTTAAGACTGCAAGAAATATATTAAAGTTAGTAAAAGGAAGTACCTATGTAACAAGGCAGGGAGAATTAAGAGTACAGGATGCGTATTCTTTAAGATGTGTACCTCAGGTTCATGGAGCTTGCAAGGACACTATAGATTATGTACAAGAGAAAGTTGAAACAGAGTTGAATGCCGTTACGGATAATCCCATAATCACAAAAGAAGGAGATGTAATATCGGGGGGCAATTTCCATGGAGAACCTATGGCTGTAGCATTTGATTTCTTAGGAATCGGAGGAGCAGAGATAGGGAATATTTCTGAAAGGAGACTGGAAAGACTTATAAATCATCAATTAAACGATTTGCCTGCATTTTTAACAAAGGATGGAGGATTGAGTTCAGGGTTTATGATTACTCAATATGCGGCAGCAGCATTAGTATCTGAAAATAAAATACTTGCTCATCCTGCCTCTGTAGATTCTATACCGTCTTCGGCTAATCAGGAAGATATTGTAAGTATGGGGACTATCGCAGCAAGAAAAGCAAGGGATATAATAAACAATGTAAAGAGGATATTGGCTACAGAAGTGATGGCAGCATGTCAAGCTATAGATTTTAGAAAGGACGAAGGGTTTGAACTTGGAGAGGGTACTAAAGAAGCATATAAGGTAATAAGAGGTGCAGTAAAATTTATAGAAAAGGACAGCGACATAGAAATGTACAAAGAACTTGACAAGGTTACGGACCTTATAGACAGCGGAAAAATATTGAAAGCCGTTGAAGAAAAAGTAGAATTGGAATATTGATGAAGTCTTTTGGAAAAATGATATAATAAAGTTAAAATGAGAAAGATTATTTACCTAAAATGAGGAGGAAAGAAATGTCTAAGTTAGTTGAATGTGTTCCAAATTTCAGCGAAGGAAGAAACAACGATGTTGTAGAGAAAATAGTTGAAGAGGTAAGAAAGGTTAAAGAAGTTAAACTATTGGATTATTCATCAGATGAAGACCATAACAGAACTGTAGTTACAATGATCGGTTCTCCCGAAAAGGTAAAAGAGGCAGTTATAAATGCGTCAAAGGTTGCAATTGAGCTTATAGATATGACTAAACATCATGGAGGTCACCCGAGGATGGGTGCTGTAGATGTGGTGCCTTTTACTCCTGTTTCAGATATAACCATGGCAGAATGTGTTGAATTAGCAAAGGAAGTAGGAAAGACAATAGGAGATCTGAAAATTCCCGTTTATTTGTATGAGGAGGCGGCAACTAAACCTGAAAGAAAAAATTTGGCTGATATAAGGAGAGGACAATACGAAGGATTCTTTGAAAAAATTAAAAAAGAGGAATGGAAACCGGATTTCGGTCCTCAAATTATGAATGAAAAAAGTGGATGTACAGCAGTAGGAGCAAGAGTGCCATTAGTGGCATTTAATGTAAATTTAGATACGGATGACTTGGAGATAGCTACTGCTATAGCTAAAAAGGTGAGATTTATTGGCGGAGGATTGAGATTTGTAAAGGCTATCGGATTAAAATTAGAGGAAAGAAATATAACTCAGGTTTCGATGAATTTGGTTAATTATGAAAAGACTTCTGTATACAGAGCTTTTGAAATGGTTAAGATGGAAGCTCGAAGATATGGAATAAACGTGGTAGGAAGCGAAGTAATAGGAACAGTTCCAATGAAGGCATTGCTGGATTGCGCCGAATATTATCTACAGATTGAAAGTTTTGATATCAATCAAGTATTGGAAAAAAGGCTTCTTAATTCTAAATAATGATATATGGAGGATTTGAGTATATGTTTAAGGAAATGAGTATTAAAAAATTTATGGATGAAACCTCATCAGACTCACCCGCCCCTGGAGGAGGAAGCATTGCAGCATTGAATGGGGCATCGGCAGCTGCCTTAATACAAATGGTTGCCAATTTGACCTTAGATAAAAAAGGATACGAGAATGTTCAAAAAGAAATGGAAGAGATAAAAAAAACGGCACAAGATTATAAAGAAAAATTTATCAATTATATAGATGAAGATGCAAATTCTTTTAACAGTATAATGGCAGCTTTCAAGCTTCCTAAGAACACCGATGAGGAAAAGAATGAGAGAAAAAATATCATTCAGGAATCCTTTAAAAAGGCAGCTTTGGTTCCGTTAAATGTGGCAAAGGATGCTTATGAACTGTTTTCTTTAGCGGAGAAGGTAGTATTGAAAGGTAATAAAAATGCCGTAACAGATGGTGCGGTGGCTGCTCTCTCGGCAAGGACTGCGGTTATTTCCGCATTATATAATGTCAAAATAAATTTAGGTTCCATAAAAGATGAAAAATTCACAGAGGCTGTGAGAAGAGATGTATGTGAATTGGAATCAAAAGTTAATGATAAGGAGAGGGAAATACTATCAAAAGTTAATTTATAGCATATTAAATAAATATTTATTAATGAGGAAGGTGTAAAAATGATTAAAATAAAACTTGATGATTATCTTCCGGAGATGCCTAAATTTGTCGAAGGTATAAGAAGAGCACCGGACAGGGGATTTCATTTGACTAAGTCTCAAACAGAAACTGCATTAAAGAATGCATTGAGATATGTTCCTGAAAAATATCATGAACAATTAATCCCGGAATTTTTAAATGAGTTAACAACAAGAGGCAGAATTTATGGATACAGGTTCAGACCGGAAGGCAGAATTTATGGTAAGCCCATTGACGAGTATGAGGGCAACTGCATTGAAGGAAGGGCTTTTCAGGTTATGATTGATAATAACTTGGATTTTGATGTGGCTTTATATCCATATGAACTTGTTACTTATGGGGAAACAGGAAGTGTTTGTCAAAATTGGATGCAGTACAGGCTGATAAAAAAATATTTAAGTGTAATGACTCAGGATCAGACTCTTGTACTGGAATCGGGACATCCCCTTGGTTTATTTAAGTCGAGACCAGAATCGCCAAGAGTAATAATTACAAACGCTTTAATGGTTGGAATGTTTGACAATATGAAAGATTGGGAAATTGCTGAAGAGATGGGAGTTGCCAATTATGGACAGATGACTGCCGGAGGATGGATGTATATAGGGCCTCAAGGAATAGTCCATGGAACTTATAATACCATATTGAACGCAGGAAGATTAAAATTGGGGATTCCCAATGACGGAGATTTAAGAGGAAAGCTGTTTGTTACGTCCGGTCTCGGGGGAATGAGCGGAGCTCAGGGCAAAGCAACGGAAATAGCTCATGGAGTAGGTATAATAGCGGAAGTTGATAAATCCAGAATAGATACTCGCCTCAAACAAGGATGGGTAAAAAAGTGCTCTTCCGATTTGAAAGAAGTATTTTCATGGGCAGATGAATCTTTAAAGAAAAAGGAGCCTATGTCCATAGCTTATCTTGGAAATATAGTTGATCTGCTTAAATATGTGGTAGATAATAACATACATGTAGATCTTCTTTCCGATCAGACGTCATGCCATAATGCTCATGAAGGAGGATATTGTCCTGAAGGAATAACATTTGAAGAGAGAACGAGGCTTTTGGCCAAAAATCCGGAAAAATTTGTAAAATTAGTTGACAGCACCTTAAGGCATCATTTTAAGTTGATTAAGGTTTTAACAGAAAGAGGAGTCTATTTCTTTGATTACGGAAATTCTTTTATGAAGGCCGTATATGATGCGGGCATCAAGGAAATATCAAAAAATGGCGTGGATGAAAAAGACGGATTCATATGGCCTTCCTATGTAGAGGATATAATGGGACCCCTTCTTTTCGATTATGGATATGGCCCATTCAGGTGGGTATGCCTAAGCGGAAAGCACGAGGATTTGATAAAAACCGATCATGCCGCTATGGAATGTATTGATTTTAACAGAAGATATCAGGATAGGGATAATTATAATTGGATAAAAAATGCGGAAAAAAATAAGATGGTAGTGGGAACTCAAGCAAGAATATTATATCAGGATGCGGAAGGCAGGATAAGAATAGCTCTTAAATTTAACGATCTGGTACGAAAGGGAGAAATAGGTCCTGTAATGATAGGAAGAGACCATCATGATGTATCCGGAACTGATTCCCCATTTAGGGAGACTTCAAATATTAAAGACGGAAGCAATGTCATGGCAGATATGGCTGTTCAATGTTATGCAGGAAACGCTGCAAGAGGTATGAGTTTGGTTTCTCTCCATAATGGCGGCGGGGTAGGAATAGGTAAGGCAGTAAACGGAGGATTTGGATTGGTACTTGATGGAAGTTATAGAGTAGATGAAGTGATCAAGTCAGCTATATTGTGGGATGTTATGAGCGGAGTTGCAAGACGATCTTGGGCAAGAAATGAACATTCCATGGAAACAGCCGCTAAATTTAATAAAGATAATGAAGGTAAAGGCCATATTACAATTCCTTATTTGACAGATGAAAAAATGATTAAAAATGCTGTAGAAGATATATTTGAAAAGTTAAAATAATGAATAGGACTTTACATCATACTTAATGTATGGTGTAAGGTCCTATTTTAAACTATAATTGGTAGGTGAAAAGATGAAAAAAGGAAATATTTTGATAAAAAATGCTTCCCAAATTGTTACATGCAGTGGGAACAAGGCTAAATTCGGGAAGGATATGTCCGATATTCACATAATTGAGAACGGAAGCGTGGTAATAGAAGAAGGGATAATCAAAGCAGCAGAGAAGACAGAGGACATTCTGGGCAAATATGATGAAAATAATTATGAGGTTTTAAATCTGGAAAACAAATGTGTATTGCCGGGTTTTGTGGATTCCCATACCCATTTTGTATTCGGAGGATACAGAGAAGAAGAATTCTCCTGGAGGCTTAAGGGTGACAGCTATATGGATATAATGAACAGAGGAGGAGGCATTGCCAATACTGTCAAAGCTACAAGAGAAGCTTCAAGAGAAGAACTTATAGGCTTAGGAAAGAAAAGATTGGATTCCATGCTGCATTTTGGAGTAACGACGGTGGAAGGGAAAAGCGGATACGGATTGGATTATGATACGGAAATAAAACAGTTGGAAGTTATGAAGGAACTTAATGATATCCATCCGGTGGATGTAGTATCAACGTTTTTGGGTGCCCATGCTGTTCCCGCTGAATATAAAGGAAAGCAGAATGATTATATAGATTTTATGATAGAGAAAGTAATGCCCTATGTAGCGGAAAACGAATTAGCGGAATTCTGTGATGTTTTCTGTGAAGAAGGAGTTTTCTCCGTAGAAGAATCAAGAAAAATTCTTTTAGAGGCAAAAGAGTTGGGGATGAAATTAAAAATTCATGCAGATGAAATAGCTTCTCTTGGAGGAGCAGAGCTGGGTGCAGAATTGGGAACCGTCTCTGCAGATCATCTTCTCCATGCTTCCGATAAGGGAATAAAAGATATGGCTGAAAGAAAAGTTGTAAGTACATTGCTTCCGACGACGGCTTTTTGTTTAAGGGAACCATTTGCAAAGGGTAGATATATGATAGATAATGGTTGTGGAGTAGCATTGGCAACTGATTTCAACCCGGGAAGCGGTTTTACCAATTCGATACCCCTTATCTTTGCTTTATCTGCCATATACATGAATATGACAATAGAAGAAACAATTACAGCCATGACTATAAACGGAGCGGCAGCCTTAGACAGGGCAGATACCATAGGCAGCATAGATGTTGGTAAAAAAGGAGATTTGGTTGTATTGGAATATCCTTCTTATAAATTTCTTCCTTATAACACAGGAGTTAATATAGTGGAGAAAGTTATAAAGAATGGAGTATTGGTTTATAGTAATGGAATAAAGTAATATAAAAAGATATTATTAGTTTATTTACCATAATGTTTATTTTTATCCTTTAAAATGATATAATTATTTTAATGGATAAAATTTTTTGTTAGAAGGAGAATGAAAATGAAAGCGTTAATTGTTTATTCATCTTTTCATCATTTTAACACAAAAAAGGTTGCCGAAAGGATATCCGCCGCATTGGATGGAAAGCTGATAAAGGATGTTGATTTTGACAACGGTATGATAGGGGATTACGATTTAATCGGCTTTGGCTCAGGAATATATGCGGGAAGATATCATAAAAACATGAGAAATATAATTGAGAATGCGGACTTGAAGGGCAAGAATGTTTTTGTATTTTCCACGAGAGGAAGCGGAAATACTAACTGCAACGATCATGCTATAAAATCCTTAAAGGAAAAGGGAGCAAATGTCTTAGGTGAATTTAGCTGTACAGGGTATGATACATTTTTTATATTTAAATTGTGGGGAGGATTTGCCAAGGGACATCCTGATGAAGAAGATTTAAAAAACGCAGAAAAATTTACTCATACCATTTCAGACAAATTCAATAATATAAACTAATTTTAAAAAGGGATTTTCAATAAGGAAAATCCCTTTTTCCTATGGAAAAGTCTTTTTTAACTAATATGTTAAGAAAGATAATATATGATATAATAATTTAGAAAAATAATTTCCGAGATATTTTAGGGAAAGGTGGAAATGATGTGGATTATCTACAGGGACTTAATGAAAAACAAAAGGAAGGGGTTCTTCACACGGAAGGCCCATTGTTAATATTGGCGGGAGCCGGTTCCGGGAAAACCAGAGTTATCACTCATAAAATTGCTTATCTGATTGAGGAAAAGAGAGTATTTCCGAGCAATATCTTGGCCATAACCTTTACGAATAAAGCAGCAAAAGAGATGAAAGAAAGGGTGGAGGGTTTGCTTAAGGGGAGAGTGGAAGATATATGGATGGGAACTTTTCATTCCATGTGTGTAAGAATATTGAGGAGAGAAATTGAATCAATTGGTTATAAAAGAAACTTTTCCATATATGACTCTCTCGATCAAAAGACTTTAGTAAAGGAATGTATAACAGAAAAAAATTTAAATAAGGAAACTTTTCAGGAAAAGCCTATAATTAGTATTATCAGTTCTCTGAAAGATGACATGATTGATCCCGATGACTACATAAATGAAAATTATAAGGATTATTATAGAAGAAATGTGGGAGAAATATATGACCTTTATGAAGAAAAACTTAAGAAGAACAACGCATTGGATTTTGACGATTTGATTTTGAAAACTGTTTTTCTTCTTAAATCCGATGAAAGAATTCGTGAGAAATATCAAAGCAAATTTGAGTATATATTTGTTGATGAATATCAGGATACTAATAAATCCCAATATGAACTTATAAAATATCTTTCAGGGAAGCACGGAAATATTTGTGTCGTTGGAGATGAAGATCAATCTGTATATGGTTGGAGAGGTGCCGATATAAGAAATATTTTAAACTTTGAAAGAGATTTCAAAGGCGCGGAAGTAATCAAACTTGAACAAAATTATCGTTCCACGGGAAATATTCTTGATGTTGCCAATTCCATCATTAAGAACAATACGGAGAGAAAAGGCAAAAAACTGTGGACTGCCAAAGAAAGAGGGCAATATGCTACTCTTAAAATTAATTTCGATGAAAAGGAAGAAGCAAATTTTGTTACTCAAAAGGTTATTGATCTGATAGAGGAAGGGAAATATAAATATGGCGATTTTGTTATACTATATAGGACTAATGCTCAATCCCGAAGTTTTGAAGAAACATTTATAAGAAACAACATACCTTACAAAATTGTAGGAGGATTAAAGTTCTATGATAGAAAGGAAGTAAAGGATTTAATTGCTTATTTGAGGCTTATTCAAAACCCTTTAGATGATATTTCTCTCAGAAGGATTATAAATGTGCCTAAAAGAGGGATAGGGGCGTCTACGCTGGGGAAAATAGAAAAGTATACTTCTCAAACCGGAGAAAGCATATATGGTGCTTTACTTGATTTAGATAAAATACAAGGATTAAGTGGGAGAGCAAGAAATGTCATTAAATCTTTTACTGCTATGATAAACAAATTTTTGGCTATGAAGGAGATAATGGGAGTAAGAGATTTTATAGAAGAAGTTGTATATTCGACGGGTTATATAAAAGAATTAGAAGAAGAAAATTCTGTTGAATCCCAAAGCAGAATAGAAAATTTAAAAGAATTTATATCTGTGGCAGTGGATTTTGAGACTAATTATGAAGGGGGAACTTTAGAGGACTTTCTTGCAAATGTGTCATTGCTCTCCGACGTTGATAAGACGGATGAAAGAAAAGACGTGGTAACCATGATGACCGTCCATGGTGCAAAAGGACTGGAGTTTCCGGTGGTATTTTTAGTCGGAATGGAAGAAGGGCTTTTTCCGATAAGCAGAGCTTTGGATAGTATTCATGATATGGAAGAGGAAAGAAGGCTTTGTTATGTAGCAGTGACAAGAGCTGAAGAACTTTTATATATTTCCTATGCAAACTTAAGAACTATATATGGAAATACGACCTACAGCTTGCCTTCCAGGTTTTTAAAAGAAATTCCCGATGATATGCTAAAAATATGCAAGAATGGTCAGAGAAAAGAAGAACAGGAAGATGAAATTGAATATGAGGAAAGGACAGATATTAAAAATAAATTTGAAAAGAAAGTGAATCTTAAAGAGGACATTCAAATCGGAAGTAAAGTTAATCACAAAATGTGGGGAATGGGTACTGTAGTGCAGATAAAAAAAGTAGGTAAGGATAAAGAAATAGTTGTTGCTTTTGAAAATAAGGGATTAAAAAAATTGCTTCTTTCAATTGCCCCTATAGAGTTTGTAAGGGAGGTTAAATAATGGAAGGCATAGATAGAATGAGAGAATTAATAGATATAATAGATGATTTGGATTATTATTATTATACTTTGGATAATCCTAAAGTAAGCGATAAGGAATATGACGAATATTATAGTCAATTGATAAAACTCGAGAAGGAAACGGGAATTATACTTCCATCATCACCTACTCAAAGAGTAGGCGGAGAAATACTTGAAAAATTTGAAAAGCATGTTCATCTTGGAAAACTGTGGAGTTTGGACAAAAGCCGCAGTACGGGGGAACTGATAAATTGGGATGAAAGGATTAGAAGGATAATCAATGACTACAATGAAAAAAATAACGAAAAATTGCCTCCCTTAGAATATGTTACAGAATATAAATTTGATGGACTTACAATTAACCTTACTTATAACAACGGAGAATTGGTTCAAGGGGCTACAAGGGGAAACGGCTCTGTGGGAGAGGCCATACTTCCTCAATTGAAAACTATAAAATCAATTCCACTGAAAATTCCCTTCAAAGGACTGGTTGAAATTCAAGGAGAAGGGCTTATGCCTTTATCTGCTTTAGGGGAATATAACAAGACAGCTTTAGAACCCTTGAAAAATGCGAGAAATGCTGCAGCAGGAGCATTAAGAAACTTAGATCCCAATGAAACGAGAAAGAGAAAACTAATAGGTTATTTTTACAATGTAGGATATATTGAAGGGAGAACATTCCATGACTATGTGGAAATGATTGATTTTTTAAAGAAAAACAGGCTTCCAGTAAGTAATTATTTGAAGGTATTTACAAGTATAGATCAGGTTATTGAAGAAATAGAAAGAGTGAAAAGCGAAAGGGAAAGATTAGATATTCTTACAGATGGAGTTGTAATAAAAATTAATGATACAAAAACAAAAGATATCTTGGGCTATACTTTAAAATTTCCCAGGTGGGCAATTGCATATAAGTATGAAGCGGAAGAGACTACGACTAAATTGCTGGAGGTCAAATGGAATGTCGGAAGAACGGGGAAGGTAACCCCTACGGCAATATTGGAACCTGTTGAAATCGGCGGAGTGACGGTTAAGAGAGCTACGCTTAATAATTGGGATGATATTCAGAGAAAAAAGGTTAAAATAGGTTCGAAAGTACTTATAAGGAGATCCAATGATGTAATTCCCGAAATAATGGGAGTCATGGAGCCTAACGAGGAAGAGATAACAATTGAAAAACCTGTTAAATGCCCTTACTGTGGAAGTGAGTTGATTCAAATGGGGGTTCATATGTTTTGCCCTAATTCATTGACCTGTAAGCCTCAACTTGTTTCCAGAATAGTCCATTTTTCCGGAAGAGACGGTATGAATATTGAGGGATTTAATGATAAAACTGCGGAAAAACTATTTGAAGTATTGAACTTAAAAGATATTCCTCAGATATATGAATTGAAATATGAGGATTTAATAAAACTGGACGGATTTAAGGACAAAAGAGTAAACAACCTTCTTCAGTCAATAAAAAACAGCAAAGAAGCAAACTTAAGTTCATTTATTTTTGCTTTGGGAATTCCTAATGTAGGAAAAAGAACGGCAAGCGATTTGGCAAATTATTTTAAATCCTTAGACGGAGTGATGAATGCATCCTATGAAGAATTAATATCCATACCTGATATAGGAGATATAGTGGCCAAAAGCATAATAGAATTTTTCCATGATGAAAAAATCCGCCGGGGAATTGAAAAATTGTTAAAAGAAGGAATAGCCCTTTCATTTGAAGAAAGGAAGGAAAAAGAGTCTATATTCAACGGGAAAACTGTGGTAATAACCGGGGCTTTGAAAAAACACACGCGAAGAGAGGCGCAAGATATGGTTGAAAGCTTAGGGGGTAAGGTATCAAGCAGTGTAAGCAAAAAGACGAATTATGTAATAGCCGGAGAAAATCCGGGTTCTAAATATGAGAAAGCAGTTGAGCTGGGAATTAAAATATTGAGTGAAGAGGAATTATATAAATGATTAATACGGATGAATTATTGATTTTTTGTATAATATAATATATAGTTATATTTAGTTATAACACATATAAAAGTTAAAATTTGGAGGGAATAAAAATGAAGAAAGCAGTTGTTTTAGTTATGGTATTGGTGCTGGCCTTGTCATTTACTGGCTGCACGGGAGCCGAGAAAAATCTTTATAATGCTTTACAAAAATCTAACGAAGTATCATCGATGGAAGGTGACACAAAACTTGTATTCAGCTTAGAAGGAGAAAATTTACCAAAAGAGCAGCAAGAAGAAATTCAGCAAGCGATCAATATGATGAATGGTGCGGAAATCAATATGTACCAAAAAACAATTCAAAATGAAGAAAAGACAGCATCAAAATCATACGTAAAGACAGACATTAAGTCAGGAAATATAAATGCGAATACAGAAGTCTGGGCTGAAGCGGATTTGTCCTCCGATACACCTAAATTGAAGGAAATTATAAAAATGCCATCTGAGGTTATGAATTCAATAGCCCAGGGAAACAAGGACAAAGAGTTCATAGTTTATGATATAGGAGATGTGTTAAATACAGGAGATGAAAATGTAGATCTTAATAAATTAATAAATTTCAGTAAAGAAATTCAGCCTGAATTATTGAATTCATTACAGAAATACTATGATGAATTTGATCCTGATGTTGAATTAGCAACTTTTAAAGGGACAAGAACTGTTAACGGAAAATCTTTATATATTTATAATGTAAAATTAGACGATGCATCATTTAAAAAACTTGTAAGATATATAGGAAACAGCTATTTGGACAATGAAGAGATGGTAGAATTTACCCAAAAATATATTGAAGGAATAAATAAAGCCGTAGGCGTACAGGATAAGGCATTAAGCAAAGAAAAACTTAATATGGAGGTTATTGGGAAAGCAGATGGCCCCACTGAAATAACTGTTAAAGAGAATGTTCCTGAGATAAAAAAACAATTTAATGATTTTATGGATAAAATTGAGAATCTGAAGATCTTAGGCGATGATGGATTAGTTGTTGAATATGGCGTAAACAGCCAAGGTTATATTGTACATCAGGTTGGAAAATTGGATTTGAATATTGACATAGGGGCTATAGAAAAAATTGCAAATAATGGTGAAGCTTCACAAGCTATTCCTTCCGACCAAAATTCACCTGTATTAAAATTAAGAGTTGATTTTAGTACAAAGACATATAATATCAATAAGAATATGGAAATTAATATTCCTGATGTTAATAGTGACAATTCTTTAACCTTCAAGGATTTAATTCAAAACAGCACAACGGTTGAGACTGTTCCTGCTAAAGAAGTTCCCGTTCAGAACAGTACAGTTGAAGTCAAGGAGGTTCCCGCTGAGGAAACCACTAAAGTTCCGGAAAGTGAAGCACCGGGGAAATAAGGTTAAGTAATTATGATGGGTCAATCAAGAAAGCCTTGATTGACCCATTAACATTATCTTACGTTGGAGTATATTGATTTTTCGAGTATTTTAGTGGTAAAATAGTTACAAGTTTAAGATTTAAACAGAGGAGGAGTATTATGATTTCGAAAGAGGAAGTGAAGCACATAGCGGAGCTTTCCAGGCTTAAATTTAATGAAGAAGAGATAGAGGATTTTACAAGAAAATTTTCTGAGGTATTGGAATATGTGGAAAAACTGAAAGAGGTAGATACAGAAAAGGCGGAGCCTATGTATGAAGTTAATTTTTTGATTCAATTGATGAGAGAAGATAAAGTTAAAGAAAGTATTCCAAAAGAAGATACTCTTCTAAATGCTCCGGATAAAGAATTCGGCTATTTTAAATTGCCGAAGGTAGTTGAGTAGAGAGAGGTGAAACATTTGAAAATAATTGAAATTTCCGCAAAGGAATTGGCTGAAAGAATAAAATCCAAAGAAATATCAAGTGAAGAAGTTATAAAAGCATATTTTGAAAGAATAGAAGAAGCAGAAGAAAAAGTAGATGCCTTTATTACTTTGACTAAGGAAGATGCTTTAAAGTCAGCAAAAAAAACAGATGAGAAGATATCAAGAGGAGAAAAACTTGGAGTCATTGAAGGAATACCTGTTGCAATTAAGGATAATATTGTGACTAAGGGAATTAAAACCACCTGTGCATCTAAAATATTGGAAAATTTTATTCCTCCCTACAATGCAACAGTTGTGGATAAAATAAAAAATGAGGGAGGAATAATTATAGGAAAGACCAATATGGACGAATTCGCCATGGGGTCTTCTACGGAAAATTCCCGATTTAAGAATACAAAAAATCCCTATGATTTAAGCAGAGTGCCGGGAGGTTCCAGCGGAGGATCTGCGGCAGCCGTGGCTTCCCTTGAAGCACCCCTTGCATTGGGCTCGGAAACCGGCGGTTCCGTAAGACAGCCGGCAAGTTTTTGTGGGGTTGTCGGGATTAAACCTACATATGGATTGGTTTCCAGATATGGCCTTATAGCCTTTGCTTCCTCTTTGGATCAAATAGGTACCCTTGGAAGGAATGTAGAGGATTGTGCTTTTATGCTTAATGTAATTTCAGGATATGATGATAAAGATTCCACATCTGTTAATATGGTGAAGAAAGATTATATGAAATATTTGTCTGAAGATATAAAGGGAATGAAAATAGCCCTTCCGAAAGAATATTTCGGAGAAGGAGTAGACAAAAACATAAGTGAAAGGATACGTGAAAGCGCAAGGGCCTTTGAAAAATTAGGGGCGACGATAGAAGAAGTATCTTTACCTTATACTCAGTATGCATTGCCCTGCTATTATTTAATTGCAACTTCTGAAGCAAGTTCTAATTTGGCTCGTTTTGATGGAATAAGATATGGTTATAGAGCAAAAGATTATTCTGACATAAATGAATTATATATAAATACAAGATCACAGGGATTTGGAGAAGAGGTAAAAAGAAGAATAATGCTTGGGACTTATTCTTTAAGCAGCGGATATTATGATGCATATTATAAAAAAGCTCAAAAAGTGAGAGGATTGCTTAAGAAAGATTTTGATAAGATTTTTGAGAAATATGATTTGATTCTGTCCCCTACGTCTCCTACCCTTCCGTTCAGGATAGGAGAAAGATTGGATGATCCGGTATCAATGTATATGGCAGATGTTCTTACGGTTTCCGTAAACTTGGCTGGTTGCTGTGCTATATCAGTTCCTTGCGGTTATATAGAAAATTTACCTGTAGGGCTTCAACTAATTGGTAATAGGTTCAATGAGGAAAAGATATTGAAAGCTGCCTATGCCTTTGAACAGAATAGCGGAATAGAAAAAATATTACCGGATTTAAGAGGTGAAGAAAATGAAATATAAAACCTTAATAGGTCTTGAAATACATGTGGAGCTTATGACTAAGTCGAAATTGTTTTGTGGCTGCAGTACGGAATTTGGCGGAGAAGCAAATACCCATTGCTGTCCTGTTTGCTTGGGACTTCCGGGAGCGCTTCCTGTAATAAATAAAAAAGCGGTAGAATATTGTATAAAAGCAGGCCTTGCCTTTAACTGCAATATAGCAAAGATTACGAAGATGGACAGAAAGAATTATTTTTATCCTGATTTGGTTAAGGGATACCAGATTTCTCAATATGATGTTCCTATTTGCAGCAGAGGATACGTGGAAATAGAAAGGGAAGGGAAACCGAAAAGGATAAGACTTATAAGAATTCATGTGGAAGAAGATACGGGGAAGTCCATTCATTCGGAAAAAGGGGAAACTCTTATGGATTTTAACAGAAGCGGAGTTCCTTTAATAGAAATAGTTACTGAACCGGATATGAATTCTCCTGAAGAAGCAAGGAGTTTTTTGGAAAAGCTCAAGGCCACCTTAAGATATATTGAAGTATCCGATTGCAAAATGGAGGAAGGTTCTTTAAGATGTGATGTCAATATAAATGTAGTTGAAGAATCCACAGGGAAGAAAAGCAAGATAATCGAGATGAAAAACATCAATTCCTTTAAAGGAGTAGTAAAAGCGTTGGAGTATGAGGAAAAAAGGCATAGAGAGCTTTTGTCCCAGGGTAAGGATACTGTAAGGGAAACCAGAAGATGGGATGAAATCAGAAATGAAACTGTTGTTATGAGGAGAAAGGAAGGAGTTTCAGATTATAGATATTTTCCGGAACCGGATCTTGTAAAAATGGAAATTAAGGGAGAATGGATTGAAAATATACGAAAAAATTTCCCTGAACTTCCTCAAGAAAAAAAAGAAAGATTTATGCAGGAATATGGTTTACCTGAATATGATTCGGAAGTACTTACAGGGACAAAAGAATTAGCTGATTTCTTTGAGAAGACATCTAAATATGTTGATGATTATAAACAGGTAAGCAATTGGATAATGGGAGATATCTTAAGGAGACTAAAAGATGAGGATATGCAAATAGAAGATATCAGATTTAATCCTATGGAATTTGCAGAATTGTTGAACATGGTAAATAAAGGCGAAATTGGGAATAACATAGGGAAAAAGGTTTTAAAGGAAATGTTTGAAACCGGTCAATCTCCGAAGGATATTGTTAGGGACAAAGGATTGATCCAAATGAATGATGAGGAAGAAATAAAGGATATTGTCAACACGGTGATAACCGAAAATCCTCAATCTGTGGCAGATTTCAAAAATGGTAAGAATAGAGCCATAGGATTTTTAGTAGGTCAGGTTATGAAAAAAACTAAAGGAAAAGCAAATCCTCAAATTGTTAATAAGTTAATACTTGAAATTATTAAAGCAAAATGATACTATATACTTTAATATTAAATTTTATTAATATAATGTTAAAATATTTTTAATTGAAAAAATATTTAAAATCTCCTAATATTATAGTAAGGAACATTTAAACTATTTAAATATTTGAACAATTAATTTTTATGAGGGAGAATGGTTTATTTGACTAAATAGTATAATAGAATGAATTATAGGGGTTTCACTTAACTTTATTAAGAATAATAGGTGTGTGAACCCTTTAATTTAATTCTTTTATGGATGAGAGGAGGAATTAATCTAATTTATTAAATAAAAAAACTAGTGGGGGTGTGATGTTATTTATGTTAAGGTATACTGTGAAAAGAACTTTAATGGCTATCTTGACTCTGTGGGTAATAATTACAATAACGTTTTTTCTAATGCATTCCATTCCGGGAGATCCTTTTACGGATCAGAAAAAAATTCCCGCAGAAATAATGGAAAAGCTGAAGATGAAGTATGGGTTAGATAAGCCTTTAATAGTTCAGTATGGAACTTATTTAAAAAATATTTTAAAAGGTGATCTTGGAGATTCTATGAAGTACAAAAACAGATCGGTAAATGACATGCTCAGAGACGGTTTCCCGGTATCGTTTAAAATAGGAATATATGCATTAGCTCTGGGAGCAGGACTGGGAATTTTGTTTGGAATAGTTGCGGCACTTCATAGAGGAAAAGCCATCGATTATTTTGTTATTATTTTAGCGGTAATAGGAGTCTCTGTTCCGGAGTTTGTATTTGCAGCACTTTTCCAATGGATATTTGGGGTTTGGCTTAAAGTTCTTCCCGTTGCCAGATGGGGGACTCCGGCTCACTATATAATGCCTGTCTTTGCTTTAGGGGCAACTTATATTGCTTATATTGCAAGAATGATGAGGACAAGTATGCTTGACGTTTTAAACCAGGATTATATCAGGACTGCTAGGGCGAAGGGACTTTCAAACCTTGCGGTTACGTGGAAACATACAATCAGAAATGCTATTCTTCCGATAGTTACAATTCTTGGAGTTTCTTTTGCCGGAATTGTTGTTGGATCCTTTGTTATAGAGAGCATATTTGCTATTCCTGGAATTGGTAAATATTTTGTTCAGAGCATTACTCAGCAGGATTATACTCTTATCATGGGAACAACTATATTCTATGCGGCAATATTGATACTGATGATGTATATAATTGATTTGTTCTATGGTGTAGTAGATCCCAGAATAAGATTGGAATAGGGGGGAAAAAGATGGCAGATACAAATAATGTAGCTAAAACGGATAAAATGAATCTTTCCAAAGATATGTTTGAAGTAGTGGGAAAAGATGCTGCAGATTATGAAAAGATAGTCAGGCCAAGTTTGACCTACTGGGCTGATGCATGGAGAAGACTTAAAGAAAATAAATTGGCAATTTTTAGTTTAATACTGTTGATTATTATTGTGGTTATGGCTTTTGTAGGACCTAAGATGAGACCATGGGAATATGATTATCAGGATTTTACCGTTATAAATAAAGGACCTAACAGTGTTCATTGGTTTGGAACTGATGAATTAGGAAGGGATATATTTGTAAGATGTTGGGAAGGTGCTAAGGTTTCCTTATTCATAGCTTTGATTTCTACGGTTATTAATGTAACCATAGGAATACTTTATGGTGGTATATCAGGCTATGTAGGAGGATATACTGACATGATTCTGATGCGTATTGTTGAAATTATATATTCCATACCTACTCTGTTATGGGTAATACTTCTTATGGTTGTATTGGGGCAAGGTTTGGGAACGATTATTATAGCCATATCCATAACCGGATGGGGAGGCATGGCGAGAATAGTAAGAGGTCAGGTTTTACAGTTAAAACAGATGGAGTTTGTCCTTGCAGCCAAAACGCTGGGTGCAGATTCGTCCAGAATAATAACCAGGCACTTAGTTCCAAATACAATGGGACCAATAATAATTAATTTGACCTTTCAAGTACCGGGTGCCATATTTACAGAGGCTATGTTATCCTATATAGGGTTAGGTCTTCCGGAACCGTATGCAAGCTGGGGAACTCTTGCTCAGAGAGGCGCAAGATTATTCCTGATCCATCCTTATCAGTTGGCATTTCCGGCTCTATTAATATGTATAACCATGCTTGCATTTAACTTACTTGGAGATGGTTTGAGAGATTCACTTGATCCAAGGTTAAGGACGTAAGGGGGATATAAAAATGGAAAATATAAAAAATAAAGAAAAAGAAAGACTTTTATTAGATGTAAAGGATTTGTATGTATCTTTTGATACCTATGCAGGTGAAGTGCAAGCAGTCAGAGGAGTAACCTTTCATGTAAACAGAGGAGAAACTTTGGCCATTGTAGGAGAATCAGGCTGCGGAAAATCTGTTACTGCCCAAACCGTTATGCAGTTAATTCCTATGCCACCGGGGAGGATTAAAGGTGGGAATATATTTTTTGAAGGTAAAGATTTATCTAAATACAGTGATAAACAGATGGAAAAAGTCAGAGGCAAGGATATAAGTATGATATTTCAGGATCCTATGACTTCACTTAACCCTACCATGAGGATAGGTAAACAAATAATGGAAGGATTAATGAAACATCAAAAATTGCCCAAAAATGAAGCAAAAAACAGATCCATTGAAATGCTCAAACTTGTAGGGCTTCCAAATCCGGAAAAAAGAGCGAATCAATATCCTCATGAGTTCAGCGGCGGAATGAGACAGCGTGCTATGATAGCTATAGCTTTGGCTTGCAATCCTAAGCTTTTAATAGCCGATGAACCTACTACGGCTCTTGATGTTACTATACAGGCACAAATAATGGAACTTATGAAGGATCTGCAGGTAAAACTTGATACGGCGATAATATTGATTACCCATGATCTGGGAGTGGTAGCCAAAGTTGCGGATAGAATAGCCGTTATGTATGCAGGGGTTATTATAGAAAGCGGAACAAGTGAGGAAATATTCCATCATCCTCAGCATCCTTATACCTGGGGACTATTGAAGTCGGTTCCGAGGCTTGACATGGAGACAAAGGGAAGGCTCGTGCCGATATATGGAACTCCTCCGGATCTATTCGCTCCTCCTAAGGGATGTCCCTTTGCACCACGATGTGATTATGCAATGAAGGTTTGCAAAACTTATGGCCCTGTAAGAACCAATTTGACAGAAAGCCACTATACTCATTGCTGGTTGCAGCATGAATGGGCTCCTAAGGTTGACGACAAATTTGCTAAAGGAGGTGCGGTATAAGAATGACTAATAATAACAAAGTTCTTATAGAAGTGAGAGATTTAAAGAAATATTTTGCAGTAGGAAGAGGTCTCACATTAAAAGCAGTAGACGGCATAAGTTTTTTTATACGGGAAGGAGAAACTTTAGGACTTGTAGGTGAGTCGGGCTGTGGGAAATCAACTGTAGGGAGAACTATAATCGGATTATATCAGGCGACAGACGGAGAAGTAATATTTGAAGGCATGAATGTAGCTCAGCTCGACAAAAATGAAAGAAAGAATTTTACCAGAAAAGCTCAGATGATATTTCAGGATCCCTATGCATCTTTAAATCCGAGGATGACTGTTACTGATATTATCGGAGAAGGGATAGATATTCACGGGTTGTATCACGGTCAGGAAAGACAAAAAAGGATATATGAACTTTTGGAATTGGTAGGACTCAGCAGAGAACATGCCAGCAGATTTCCTCATGAATTCAGCGGAGGTCAGAGGCAGAGAATCGGAGTGGCGAGAGCTTTGGCAATAGAGCCTGAATTTATAGTGTGTGATGAGCCTATATCTGCTTTGGACGTATCAATTCAGGCTCAGGTAGTAAATCTTCTTGAAGACCTCCAATCGAATTTAGGGCTGACTTATTTATTCATAGCTCATGATTTGAGTATGGTTAAGCATATATCCGACAGAATTGCCGTAATGTATCTGGGGGCAATAGTGGAACTTGCGGAAAGCCATGAATTATATGAAAGACCGTATCATCCTTATACCCAGGCTCTACTTTCGGCAGTACCGATACCTGATCCTGAGATAGAAACTAAAAAGAAAAGAATAATATTGGAGGGAGAAGTACCGAGCCCCGTAAATCCTTTACCAGGCTGTAAATTTCAGGAGAGGTGCAGATTTGTTGAAGATATATGTAAAAAAGAAGCACCTCAGCTGAAAGAATTGAGACCGGATCATTTTGTGGCTTGTCATATGGTAAATAAGATAAATAATATTAAATAATTAAATAATTAAATAATTAAATAATTAAAATAATTAAATAAAATTTCTCGTAATTTGTACAAAAAAGTAGTATTATAAAAATAAGATTACTTATTAAAAAGTAATCTGGACATTTAAATATTTCATTATATTAAGGGGGAAAATTTTAAAATGAGAAAACACAAATGGCTTCTGCTTCTTTTAGTAGTGGTAATGGCATTGTCTACAGTATTAGCCGGCTGCGGCAAGAGTGAAACGCCGGCAAAAGACAGTGAGAAAAAAGAAGAAAAAGGTGAGAATGCAGAAGAAAAATTAGCGGCAGAACAAGTTCTAAGGATAAACTGGGGTTCGGAACCACCAGATATGGATCCTCAGACTACGACAGACCAGGTATCCATGGAAGTTCTTAATGCATGTATGGAAGGCCTTGTAAGGCTTAATCCCGATGGGACAGTCGGAAAAGGTCTTGCTGAAAGCTATGAGAAACAGGATACGGAATCCGGTGGAGAAATTTGGACTTTCAAGTTGAGAGATGCAAAATGGTCCGACGGAACGCCGATAACCGCTAAGGATTTTGAAGACGCATGGTTCAGAGCAATAAGTCCTGATGTAGCTTCTCAATATTCCTATCAGTTGACTGATACGGCAGGAATTAAAAATGCCGACAAGTATTTTGCAGGAGAGATAACTGATAAATCTCAGGTAGGAATAAAAGCAGTAGATGATAAGACGTTTCAAGTTGAATTGACGAGAAAAGTGCCTTTCTTCTTGAGCTTGACATCATTTACCACATTTGTTCCGGCTCAATCTGCAGCCGTTACAAAATTTGGTGATACTTACGCTTCCGCTCCAGATAAGATGGTTTACAGCGGCCCGTATGTAATAAGCGAATGGAATCATGAACAGAATTTGAATTTAAAGAAAAACGACAGCTATTGGGATGCTGAAACTGTTAAGCTCCAAGAGATAAAAGGAGATATGATTACAGACAGCAATACTTTTATAAATCTTTATGATACTGATGAACTTGATGTGACAGGAGTTCCGGGAGATTTTCTTGAAAAATACAAAGACAGTCCTGAGTTCGGATCTGCTGCCGAAGCTGCTACTTGGTACATCCAATATAATTGCGAAGATGAATATTTAAAGAATTTAAATATCAGAAAAGGTCTTAGTTTTGCAATAGATGCAAAATCCTTTGTTGACAATGTATTGGCTAACGGTTCTATACTTGCCGACGGACTTACCCCGACTCTTCTTCCGGGTAAAGGCGGAAAGGAATTTGCTGAGAACAGAAAAGAAATGTTAGATAAGAAAGAATACACTTATCCTACATTTGATAAGGCAAAAGCAAAGGAATACTTTGATAAAGGTCTTAAAGAATTAGGTATTACATCAGCAGAATTTGAAAAACACGTAACATTCCTCAGTGACGAGTCAGATGTCGCTAAGAAATATGCAGCAGCGATTCAGAGCATGTGGAAACAGAATTTAGGAATCAATATTAAAATAGAAGCAGTTTCATTTAAACTAAGAATTGACAGATATGACAGAAAAGATTATACAACGACATTTGCAGGCTGGATGGCAGACTATAACGATCCGTTGACCTTTATGGACCTTTGGGTAACCGGTTCAGGAAACAATACGGCTTTCTGGTCAAATGCAAAATATGATGAGGATATTAAGAAGGCAGTAAACGGTGAAGGCGACGAAAGAATGGACGCAATGCTCGATGGTGAAAAGATATTGGCCGAAGAGCTTCCGATGTTCCCTCTATATTATAATGCAAGAAACTTCTTAACAAAACCGTATGTTAAAGATGTTGTAAGATTCCCTGTTGGTGCTGACCTTGAATTTAAGTGGACATATATATTAGAACATTAATAAAGAGTGGGGCTTTGCCCCACTCTTTTTTTGCTCCAAAATGGATTTCATATTATAAATAAATATGTGGGAAGTGATGTTATTGTTGAAAGATTATATAATATTCATACTTTTTCTATTTTTCTATTTAAAATTCAAATTTGAAAATTAAATAGTATTTTTTAAAAGTTGTTTCTTGACAGAATATTAAAATTTATTTATAATTTTGTTAGTGGAATGCTGTTGTTTAATTTTTCTAATAATTTTAAATTATTGTTCAAAATGTTTTTAAATAAAAAGGATTTTTTTAAAAGATATCGAATAAGTTAAATAATAAAGTATATATTAGGGGGTGATTATTTAAGTTAAAGACAGATGAATCAAAATATTCAAAATATATTATATTTAAGGGGGAAAGCTTCAATGAGAAAACACAAATGGTTACTGCTTCTTTTAGTGGTGGTAATGGTATTATCCGCAGTATTAACAGGTTGCGGTAAATCAGAAGAGCCTGCAACCAATGGCGAAAATGAAGAAGAGAAAAAGGAAGAAAAAACTGAAAAATTGGCGGCAGAACAAATTTTAAGGATAAACTGGGGCGAAGAGCCACCAGATTTGGATCCTCAGACTACAACAGATCAGGTATCCATGGAAGTTCTTAATGCATGTATGGAAGGTCTTGTAAGACTTAATCCCGATGGGACAGTCGGAAAAGGTCTTGCTGAAAGCTATGAGAAACAGGATACGGAATCCGGTGGAGAAATTTGGACTTTCAAGTTGAGAGATGCAAAATGGTCCGACGGAACACCGATAACCGCTAAAGATTTTGAAGACGCATGGTTCAGAGCAATAGACCCAGAAGTAGCTGCTCAATATTCCTATCAGCTTACCGATACGGCAGGAATTAAAAATGCTGACAAGTTCTTTGCGGGAGAGATAACAGATAGATCTCAGGTAGGAATAAAAGCAGTAGATGATAAGACGTTTCAAGTTGAATTGACAAGAAAAGTGCCTTTCTTCTTGAGCTTGACGTCATTTACCACATTTATTCCGGCTCAATCCGCTGCTGTTACAAATTTTGCTGATACTTATGCTTCGGCTGCCGATAAGATGGTTTACAGCGGTCCATATGTAGTAAGCGAATGGAATCATGAGCAGAATCTGAATTTAAAGAAAAACGACAACTATTGGGATGCAGAAAGTGTTAAGCTTCAGGAGATAAAAGGAGATATGATTACAGACAGCAATACTTTTATAAATCTTTATGATACTGATGAACTTGATGTAACGGGAGTTCCTTCAGATTTCCTTGAAAAATACAAAGGCAGTTCGGAATATGGATCTGTTGCTGAAGCTACTACTTGGTATATCCAATATAACTGTGAAGACAAATATATAAAGAATTTAAATATCAGAAAAGCTCTTAGTATGGCAATAGATGCAAAATCCTTTGTTGACAATGTATTAGCTAACGGTTCCATACTTGCTGACGGACTTACCCCAACACTTCTTCCAGGTAAAGGGGGAAAGGAATTTGCTGAAAACAGAAAAGAATTGTTGGATAACAAAGAATATACTTTCCCAACATTTGATGCGGCAAAGGCAAAGGAATATTTTGAAACAGGTCTTAAGGAATTGGGAATCACTGCTCAGCAGTTCCAAGAACATACGACATTCCTTACGGGAGAGTCCGATACTGCTAAGAAACAAGCGGCAGCAATTCAGAGCATGTGGAAACAGAATTTAGGAATTGATGTTAAAATAGAAACAGTGTCGTTTAAACTGAGAATTGACAGGTATGACAGAAAAGATTATACAACGACATTTGCAGGCTGGGGCGCAGACTATAACGATCCGTTGACCTTTATGGACCTTTGGGTAACCGGTTCAGGAAACAATACGGCTTTCTGGTCGAATGCAGCATATGATGAGGATATTAAGAAGGCAGTAAATGGCGAAGGCGACGAAAGAATAGATGCAATGCTCGATGGTGAAAAGATATTGGCCGAAGAACTTCCGATATTCCCAATATGGTACAATGCAAGAAACTTCTTAACAAAACCGTATGTTAAAGATGTTATAAGATTCCCTGTTGGTGCTGACCTTGAATTTAAGTGGACATATTTAATAGAACATTAAAAAAGGAGAAAAAAATAAAGATGGGATTTAAATCCCGTCTTTATTTTTTTCTCCTTTTTCCTTTTCCTTAAAATATGGGCAGGTTCCGAGAGGGGTTCCGGAGGAAAAAGTAGCATAATTTAGTTTACATACTCCTTCTTCTTGATATATGCAATTTTCGTTACATGCAATGATCAAAAATACTACCTCCCTTATTTAATGCTAAATGTTATCTTATCCAATATTTGTATTAATTATAATAGGCTCTTTATTTATTAGGCAGATTATAGGTTTTAATGGTTTTTAAATAAATTTAATGATATGATAAAAATAAAGATTAAAATTAATAAATACACGAACGAGGAGGATTTATAATAAATGGAAATAGGGAAATTGCCGAATGACGTACTTGAAAAGATAGTATTTTCAAATATAAAGAAAAAAAGGGATGAAGTTATTGTGAGAGCCGGAGTAGGAAAAGACAATGCAATAATTGACTTTAATAGAGATTTATGCATAATTTCAACAGATCCTATTACGGGAACTGATAAGGATATAGGTAAGTTGGCTATAAATATATCATGTAATGATATAGCAGTAAGCGGAGGTGAACCGTTGGGAGTACTTTTAACTATTATGGCTCCTCCGAACACTACTGTGAAAGATATTGAAAATATAATGATAGAAGCAGGCAGAGCCGCTTGTGAATTGAATGTGGAAATAATAGGAGGCCATACAGAAATAACCGCCGCAGTAAACAGAATGGTATTATCTGCTACTGTTATCGGAAAGCAGAACAGAAATAAAATAATTGATCCTTCTAAAGTTAAAGTGGGAGATAAAATAATAATGACTAAATGGGCAGGAATAGAAGGGACTTCTATTATAGTAAAGGAAATGGGAGAGAGATGGAAAGAGAAACTTTCCATAGATGAATATGAAGATGCTTTGAATATGGACAATTTACTAAGTGTTCTTAAAGAAGGAGTAATATTGGGAAAATTGGGAGCAAATTATATGCATGATATAACTGAAGGAGGGGTATACGGAGCAGTGTGGGAAGCTTCCAAGGTTATAGAAAAAGGAGTAAAGATATGGAAGGAAAATATTCCTGTTAAAGAAGTTACTAAAAGAATTTGCGAGTCTTTCGATATAAATCCTTACAGACTTATTTCCAGTGGGAGTATGCTTGCAGTAGTACCGTCGGGCAATATTGAAGAGATAAAAGAGAATTTTATAAAAGAAGGAATTAAATTGTCTGTTATTGGGGAGATAATAGAGGAAGGAATATTTGTCGAGAAAATGGGGAAAAAGGAAAATATTTCAGAACCAGGAAGTGATGAGCTTTATAAAGCCCTATCTAAATTAAGTTAATGTTACATTATGATTACAAAACTTACATTTCGTTGACATACAAAGTTGATAAATGATATAAATAAATTATGAAACTATTATAGACTGATTTAGAAAGGGGAAATTAGTAATGAAGAAATTAAAAGTTGTCCTGTTTGTTCTTATAATGTTTTTTGCATTATCTTCTGTAAGCTATGGAGAAAATAAAATTAATATGGTTACATTAAATATCGGCGGTAAAAACCAGAAGGTAAGGGAAGTATCGGTTCTTATGGATGGACAACCTATAGTTTCGGATATTCCATCTTTTATCTATAATGACAGAACTTTAGTTCCTATAAGATTTGTAGCTGACGGACTTGGGGCGAAAACAGAATGGAATCAGGAAAACAAAACGGTTACAATTACCTTAAATGGAAAGAAAATAGTGCTGAAAATTAACAGCCGAGATATATACATAGATGAGAAGAAAGGAACTCTCTCCGGTGATAATCCGCCTCCTATGTTGGTAAATGATTCAAGGACTATGGTACCTTTGAGATTTGTATCGGAAAATTTGGGATATAAGGTAGGCTGGGATGACCAAAAAAGTACCGTAATAATTGATAGCCAAAGCGTAAAACCTCAGGGGTCTTCAATTACGGATATATCAGTCAACACAGAAAACATTTCTTCACCTGTGATAACGATTAAAGGTACGTCTTCGATGAGTTATGAAACCACTATATTACAAAATCCCTATAGAATAGTGATAGATATCCCAAATTCCAAATTGGAATTGAAAGATAAAAAGGATTATACATGGGAAAACGGAGTACTTAATAAGATCAGTTTTTCTCAATTTTCCACTAATCCGGATGTGACAAGAATTGTTCTTCAGCTGTCCCAGGAATCAGGGTTTAATGTTATAAAGTCCGGTGACGGAAAATCTTTAGAAGTATCCTTGCTTAACAACGTAACTAAGGTATCTATGGAGAAGGTCAATGGAAAAGACGGAATAGTTATTTATAATACCGGAACTCCAAAAACAAATATAATAAAGCTTACGAATCCGACGAGAATAGTGGTCGACTTGCTCAATTCACATTTAGCTGATAATAAATACAGCTACGATTATCAGTTAGGGTTCATAAAGGGTGTGAGAGTATCTCAGTTTGAACCGGACAGCCTTTATGATAAAAATAGTAAAATTGTAAGAGTTGTTTTAGATGTAAAAGAAGGAATTAGTGATCCTAACGTAAAAATAGAAAATGACGGTAATAAAATGATAATCTATCCGGAAAAGCAGGCATTGGATGAGATTAGTTATACGGGAACAGGCAATGAACGTTCCTTTAGTGTAGAAGCGCTAAAGAGTACAAAATATGATGTGAAATACGAAGAAAACAGTAAAGAGATAACTATTTCCATACCAAAGGATGACATTCAATTAGAGAATGGTTCCATTTCACCAAAAGATGGAATAGTAGACAGCATACAGGTAACAGAAGATAAGGAATATAAAAATATAAAAATCAGCTTCCAGAGAGATATTTCTTATGAAGTATTATCTGCTGCAACATCTAAGGTAATAAGTTTAAAGTTTAAAAAGAATGTTTCAACCAATCCTAACAGTAAACTTATAGTTATAGACCCGGGACACGGAGGAAAGGATCCGGGAACTGTTCCAAAGGATGTAAAAGAAAAAGATGTGGCTTTAGCTATATCGTCAAAGTTAGACGAAAAGTTAACGGAAAAAGGCTATAATACCATTATGACAAGGGATACGGATGTTTTTGTTGATTTATATGAAAGAGCGGATATTGCCAATAGAAACAATGCCGATTTGTTTATAAGTATCCATTGTAATTATAATGATAATAAAGATATTTCAGGGATTCAGGTGCTGTATTGCCCTGCAAGTGCTCCCAAAGGGGCGGGAAGAAACAGCTATGAATTTGCAAAGGCAATGAAGGAAGAGTTAATTAAAGACCTTGGAGCAGTAGATAAGGGAGTAATTGAAAGACCTAATCTTGTAGTCACAAGAGAGACCAAGATGGACGCCATACTTATAGAAACAGGATTTTTGTCGAATGCGGAAGATGAAAAATTGTTGACTGATGAAGAATATCAGTATAAGATGGTAGATGCGATAATTAAGGGCATAGAAAATTTTTTGAGTGAATAATTAACTAAAAGCGAAGGTAAATCCTTCGCTTTTGAAAGGATTGGGGAAATTATATGTCTGTATTTATAGGATATCTTTTGATATTTTTGGCGAGAGTAACAGACGTTTCTATGGCTACAGTCAGAACACTGATGGTAGTTCAAGGAAGAAAAATTCAAGCAGCTTTCATAGGTTTTTTTGAAGTAATGGTATATGTGGCAGCTCTAAGTAAGGTGGTAAACGGACTTAATGACCCGAGAAATCTTATTGCTTATGCTTTAGGATTTGCTACGGGAAATTATATGGGAATATTAATTGAAAGTAAGATTGCACTGGGAAATTTAACTGCTCAGATAATACTTAAAAGAGAAGATAATGCGGATTTAATTCAATCATTGAGGGAAAATGGGTTTGGAGTAACCGTATTAGAGGGATACGGTAAAGAAGGAATGAGAGAAGTATTACATATTGTTTTAAAGAGAAAAGATTTAAAGGTGCTTGAAAATATATTACATGAGCATGATGAAGAAGCATTTATCACCGTGAATCCAATAACTCCCATAATGGGAGGATATTTTGCAGGAAGTAAAAAGAAATAATCATAGTATTCTCTGCCAGCTAATATAATGTATTAGAAATGGCAAGGGGGGCAGAGAATGAAGATTAAAAAAACCTTATTAATAACAATTATATTTGTATTATGCATTAATTTAGCAGGTTGCAGTCTTAAAGATGGATTTTTAAAACTTTTTTCTAAGGAAGAAGAAGAAATAATAAGAAGCGATGAAGAAAATTTATTGACAGAAGAAGATGAAGGGCTAAGAAAAACAGTCTTGTATTTTCAAAATAGTGAAGGACTTCTCGTGCCCTTAATGAGAAAGATCCCTTGGGAAGAGGGCATAGCAAAATTAGCACTGAGAAATATGATTGATAGTCCTTCATTGAGAGAAACATTAAGCCCTATAGGATTAACGCCTATTATTCCTGTAGGGACAGAGATAACGGGGATGTCTATTGATGAAGAAACGGGAATATGCAAGGTGGATTTTACGGAGAACTTATTAAATTGCGAAACTGAAAAAAGTGAAGAAAATTTAGTCAAAGGAATAGTATACACTTTGACAGAATTTCCTGCAATTAAAAAAGTACAAATAGTAGTTGGAGGGAAAATACTGCCTTCTCTTAAACATGGGATCGGAATAGGAGAACCTTTGGAAAGAGAGGACATTAACCTTGTAGAAGGTGAGGAAAATGCCAGGTCCAAAGTTGTAGTATATTATAAGGAAAACTACAATCAAGAATATGAATACTACATACCTGTTACTGTACCTACTTTAGCACCTACACCTAATATTTATACCGCCATTGAGCAGTTATTTGAGGGCTCTCCTTCCGAAACATTAGGGTTGTATACAGATATTCCGGATGGATTAACACTTCAAGGTGTGGAGGTAAGAGATGGAACAGCTTATGTAGATGTTTTTGCAGATAAATTAGATGCATTAAAAGAACAATTTGTAATCGATGGTATTACAAAGAATATTGGACTTACCTTAAAGCAATTTGATGACATTGAAAAAGTGGAGTTGTTAATAGACGGTAAAACCTTGGAGGAAGCGGGCATAGATATTAAGCATTATGAGAGTATTCCCGCTTTTGCCAATGAATATTAATAATGTCTGAGTTTATATAAGCTGTTCTTGTAGCAGCTTATATTTTTTTAGCGTATCAACTCAGAAGTCTTGTAATCATCCGATTGTGAGGCTTTTGTTTTCATTTAACAACCCTCAAATATGACGCGATCGTGCCACTTTTTGTGCCATTATGATTATTTTGCTGGCTTTCGTTTTGATTTTTGGTACAGATATTATCGAATATATCCGCTTTTTTTCTTTCACTTGATTTTAAAACATGCGCATAAAAGTCCTCAGTAGTTGAAGTTTTTGCATGGCCTAATTCTTTTGATATGTCCACGATGTCTATTCCTTTGGAAATTAGAATCGTAGCGTTGGTATGCCTTAAACCATGAAATGTTATATGCCTTAATCCATGCCTTTTAATGAATTGATGAAACCATATCGATGGGGCTTCTACATTCACAAATCTTCCATTCTTTTGCGTAAATACAAAATCGTCTTCGTGTTTGCCGCCCTTTCCATAATACCATTTATCACCAGATAATTCTTTCTTATTTAACTCATTTTGTTCGTATTTTTTAAATAGTGGTAGTAAAAAGGTTGGAAAAGCTACTTCTCTTGCGGATGTATCATTTTTAGGAGTTTTTATAAAGCTGCCTGTCTTAGCCACATATGAATTAGCTTGTTCTATCTTTAATTTTATTGTTGAATAATTAATATGCCTCCATTGTAAACCGGTTATTTCTCCTATCCTTAAACCTGTGGTAAGAGCTAAAAGAGTTATTAATTGATATTTTATCGGCGCTTTAGGCAATAACTTTAACAATTTATCTATATCGTCTAATTCATAATAATTATCTTTTAATTGAATTTTAGGAGTTTTTACACTTATATTATTCATTGGATTTTCTGTTAAAATTTTAAATTTCACCGCATCGTTAAACATAACTTTTAAAAGGGTATGATAATGCTTAATAGAACTGTTCGAAAGTTTGCCGGATTTAGTTTTCGCCTGGGATTTTTCTATTATTTCTATTAAATCTAACATATCTCCGTTTGTAATTTTGGACAATATTTTGTTTCCGATAGATGGTAGTATTCTTGCATCAAGTAATTTTTGATATTCATGCTTTGTTTTTGGTGCTAATTTATCAAAAATTTCTTTTTTTTCTATCCACCAAATAGAATACGCTTCAAACGTCCCTTTGGCAAGTTTATCAAATTTAGGCTCTCGTTTCCTAACTGTGTCACTAAATTCTACCTCTGCTCTTTTCAAAAATTCCTTTAAATCTCTTCCTTTTAAATCAGTTGTAACAGTGGTAGATGGTCTTCTTCTACTCCCGTCAAGATTAAATCCATCAGAGATAAAAATACGATATTTGTTTTTACTTACTTTAGAATATGACATATTTCATTTCTCCTTTCTTTATTTTTGGCAGAACATATGTTCTTAAAATTGGTTAAAAAATTATATCCCAAAATTTAATTTTTATTTATTTTTTTATAATTTCTAAAGGGCTAAAATAAATTATGTAATCGTTTGTTTCGTAATACCCGTATTTTTCATAATAGTAATCAATTGCTTCTTTTAAAAATGGCTCTGAAACATCCAAATATTCCGCTATTTCGTACATATTCTGGCAACCATTTTTAAAAGCCCTAATTAAATCTTTAATACTAGCAAGCCGTTGATAAGCCCACCCTCGAGCTCGCTTTTCCTGTTTTCTATTCTTAATATTCGACTGATCTAATATATCGCCATAGCTTGTACAATAGTGGCCCAATTCTTCGGCCAAAATACATTTTTTCTCTGCATTTGTTTCTATACTTGCGTTTATAGTTATAGTGTTATCTGTATATAACCCTTTCAATTTGCCTATGAAATTGTTTTCAAATAATCTTATCCCCTGCTTTTCAGCTTCCTCAAACAAATCTTCATACCCCATATACAGAACCTCCTTTTGTGCTATGCTAACTACTTTTCTCTCTTTGATAACAAGAACTGTATATAATCGTTTAATTGTTTTTGCTCTTCTTCTGTAAGTTCTTCACCTTCTGGTAAGTGAGCAGCTATTGTTGCCGGAGCTTCAGATTTGCCGACCCTATTATTCATATTATTTTTTTCTTTGGACTTAAAAGAAGTAAGTACGGAATTGTATCTTAAAAAAGAATTATCATTGATATCCATAGATTTTAATAAAAAACTGTCTTTTAAATTCAAATCATCTGCATTTAATTTATTAACTTTGTTAAAATTTAATTTTATAGTTATTGTTTCATCATTGTAATTTTTTAAGTAAACAAGTCCGCTAAAGTCTTTTGTCCATTTTATTTCCGAAAAAATAATATTTGATAATTCAAACAGGTCTAAATCAGTAAGCGAAAGCTTTTTTTCAAACTTATTTAATAAATTATAACAATAATTCCATATATCTCTATTTATGTTTTTATCAGATAGGTAGATTAGCCCAGAATCAATTCCATAATTATCTGGTATTTCATCTCCGTTCGCCATTAGATATTTTATTGAAGCTACGCTAATAGAATAATATGCTTCATCTTCATTTCTAAACGGGATCTTGCCAAGCAAGTAATCAGTAGACACTCCAAAATAGTCAGCAACCTTCTCAAGCACGTCTGCACTAGGAGAAGATTTTCCCCATTTAGACGTGGCTCCATTACTCAATCCAAGATTACTTTCTAATTTCCTCTGCGATATTTTTTTTTCGAGACATAGCTCTTTTATGCGATCTAATAAATTCATAATTAACCTCCTAAAAATAAAATCAAAAATGCTGAAAAAATTCTGCAAAAACTATTGGCATGCAGAAAATAATCTGTATAATAAAAGTAGACGCAGAAAATAATCAGCATGCAAAAATATTTCTGAAAATATTTGATTAATAAAGTATGGTGCTTATATAATAGAATATTTTCAGTGCTTTGTCAATAGTTATATAGAATATTTTCTAAATCTATTAAGTCTATTTTATAAGTGAGGTGGAAATTGTGTATCAGAAAATTAAAAAACTTTGTAAAAAAAATCACATATCTATTTATCGGCTAGAAAAAGATTTAGGAATTTCAACAGGTAGCATTAGCAAATGGGGGAAATCAATTCCACGAGCTGATACATTGTTAAAAGTAGCAAATTATTTCAAAATATCAATCGAAGAGTTATTGGAGGCAAAGGAGGAATAAGAGCTGAATAAAAAAGCAGCAAGAAAATGAGTTATAAAAAATCTATACGAACAGAGGTGTGATTATGAATGAGGATTTATTAAAAGAACTAAACGACAATATCAAAGAATTAACAGGAATTATCAAAAAAATTAGTCAAGAAGTCTTTACCGCAAAAGAAGCAGCAGAATATCTCCGTATAGGATACGATACAATTCTAAGGCTTACGCGAATAGGGCAAATTGAGTATGTTGCAAACGGTAATAATTACGTTTACAAAAAGGAATTTCTTGATAAATGGCTAGATAAAAACAGAAAGGGGGACATAAGATGAACGATTTAATAAAAGTTGAAGTTAACAATAAGGGCCAACAAGTCGTAAGTGCTAGAAATTTGTATGAAAAATTAGGCATCAGCAAAAGATTTTCAGTCTGGTGGATAAATCAAGTAGAAAGATTGGGGCTTAAAGAAAATTTAACCTACTGTACCTCCAGGTACACTAACAGCAATAATCAAGAGTTCATAGATTATATCGTTCCGATTGATATAGCTAAACATCTATGCATGGTATCAGGAGGAGAGAAAGCTTGGAGAATTAGAGATTATTTTATAGAAGTAGAAAATCAATGGAATTCACCGGAGCAGGTAATGGCAAGAGCATTGCAAATTGCAAATGTTAAGATGTTGGATTATCAAAATAAGGTAATAGAACTGTCAGGGAAAATTGAAATACTTACACATTCGAATAAATTATATACAACTACAGAAATAGCTAAAGAATTGGGATATAGAAGTGCAACGGTTTTTAATAAAGAATTAGAGAAAAGGAAAATTCAATACAAAATTAATAGAACGTGGGTTTTAACTGCTGATTATTCTGAAAAAGGCTACGTAAGCATAAAACAGAATGTACTTGAAAACGGAAAAGTAGTTTATGACAGAAAGTGGACTGAGACAGGAAGGCAGTTTTTATTAGAGATATTTGGAAAAGAAAAAATAGCTTAGGAGGCGCTATAAATGGAAGATATTTTGTATACAGTGCCAGAAGTTGCAAAACTGATTAAAACCAATTCTGCATATGTTTATGAATTAATAAATGCTGGCTTACTTCCGGTACTAAGGTTAGGAAGATACAAAGTAAGAAGAACCGCTCTATTGGATTTTCTAAAAGAATACGAAGGCAAAGACTTAACTGATCCTAATAATATTGAGGAACTACAAATAAAGGAGGCCCAAGAAAAATGAATAAAAATTTGATAATTGCCAAATTGGAAATCTTGAACATTCTCCTGCGGGAGAAAATAGAAGATAGCAATGTACGAGTTTGTGCAGACAGAATTGAACAATACACAGTTGCAAAGAACAAGGAATATTTTGAAAAGGAAATTGAGGAAAACGAGGCACTGATAAAGGAATTGAGGGAGGATACAAAATGAAAATTGAAAAAGATGAAGTAAACCTTGAATTGGCGGCAGAAGTATCAGGCCTCGCGAGAAACATATTGCAAGAAAGACCGGAACTGAAATACTGTCAGGCAGTTGAACTGGTAAAGGAAATATTAAAAAAGGAGGAAAGAGCAAATGGCTAAAATAATAGTTCAAATTCCGCTCTCTAAATATCTGAGAGAGATAACCAAAGGCTGGGGAAAAGCATACGTAACTAAAACATACGGAGGACAAGTTTGGCTGAGTGATCACGCGCCGGGAGAGATTTACGAAGAAGATAAAGGGACGCCCAGAAAAAATTATATAGAATTCAATGATTCTAATGTATGGCAACCTCTTCCTAAAGAGGTTTACCAATATATCGATTTAGAAAACGGTGCATCAAAAAGCTTAAAACAAGTATTAAAAGAAATAAAAATGAAGGAGGATGAGGAGAAATGAGACTAATAGCTGGTTTTGTTGGAAAGGTAAAAGATTTCAGACCAATATTTGCAAAAAAAGAAGACCTTCCCGAACTACCGGAAAAGGCCAAAATAAATAACTTTGATATCTACATTCTACCAGAAAGAGGTGACGAATGCAAATGCAAATAGATATAGAAAATCTAAAAGGTCTATTAGAAATGGTTAAAAACGTGAGAGAAGAGCTATCCAAAGGGCAGACAAGCATTGTAGCAGACTTCCAACTAAAGGTGGTTGAGAATAGTTTGGAAAATTGGATAGGAAAGGAGGATAAAAAATGATAAATACAAAAAAATTAGCATCGGCCTTAAAAGGCGTAAAAAACCTTAAATGGCTAAGGGAGGGAGAATTTGACTACTTAACAGCGGATTACTGGGGCCTAAAAATACCAGAATTAAAGGGCGCCGATATCAAACCCTTATTAAGAAAATTCGATACCATCCCCCAGGAAGGAGAGACGCTATCTACAGGTAATCCTGATAGAAAGCCTGAAAGAATGGAAGAGGATAAAAAATTTATAAAGAGCATACTGCAAATACCAAAAGAAACTAAAGAAATAAAATATACAAAATTATTGTATCAGGTCCCTGAAGAAATTTGTTCAATATTCATAAACGATGACAAGAAGTATATTTTTGTAAATAAAAGATATACGGATTTAGTAGGAGATTACACTCAAAATTTTAAAATACTCGGTACTACACCCAGTAATTTAATATATTTCACGGATGAACCGGAATTGCTAATAATATGCCCATATATAAAAGTCAAGACAGAAAAAATAAATTATTTGAAGGAGGCAAATGAATAAATGGATATTCAGGTAACAGTAACAATCTCTAATAAATTAGAAGAAATCCTAAATAACCTTATAGCAGCTATGGAGGGCAAAATAGCAACACAACAACCAGTACAACAACCAGTACAACCAATACAGCCGGAAAACATACCAATACAAACCATATCCTACACAATGGAACAATTAGCCGTAGCCGCTACCCAGCTTATGGATGCGGGAAAAAGAAATGAACTAATCGGCTTATTGGGGCAATTTGGAGTACAAGCCCTGACAGCCCTTCCAAAAAAACAATACGGGGCATTTGCAACAAAGCTAAGAGAAATGGGGGCAAAGATATGACAGAGAATATGACAGCCCCGATAACCATTCCTGAGCACGCGCTGCTATCCGCAAGCAGTGCGAGCAGATGGTTAGCTTGTCCTCCTTCTGCGAGGCTTGAAGAACAATTTCCGGATACGGAAAGTGATTATGCAAAAGAAGGAACATTGGCCCATCAAGTAGCAGAATTAAAACTTAGAAAATATTTTTTAGAGCCTATGGGTCCAAGAAAATTTAATAATAGAATAAAAAAATTTAAAGAAGATCCTTTATGGCAGGATGAAATACTAAAATACACAGATGTATATTTGGAGTATGTTCAAAAAGCTGCGTTGCGATATAAAACTTCTCCCTATGTAGCAGCTGAAAAAAGATTAAATTTTAGTAATTACGCCCCCGAGGGATTTGGTACCGGAGACTGCATTCTGATAGGCGATAATACCCTTCATATAATTGATTTTAAATATGGTAAAGGTGTTCCAGTATCTGCGGAAGAAAACCCGCAAATGAAGTTATACGCATTAGGAGCCTATAGTGAATACTCCTTCTTGTACAATATAAAAACTATAAAAATGACCATAGTACAGCCAAGAATAGATAATATATCAGAATATGAGATGACAATAGAAAAATTATTAAATTGGGGAGAAGCAATAAAACCAATAGCCCAAAAAGCATATGGGGGAGAAGGCAAATACGTACAAGGCGAGCATTGCAGATTTTGCCGGGCAAAGAGACTTTGCAGGGCAAGGGCAGAATTTAATACAAGCCTTGAAGAATACAACTACATGAAACCACCTTTAATAAGCAATGAAGAAGTAGGACAGATATTGGAGAAAGCCCGACATCTTGCAAAATGGGTAAAAGACCTTGAGGAATATGCCCTTGGCGCTTGTTTAAACGGGGAAGAAATACCAGGATGGAAGGCAGTAGAAGGCAGGAGTACCAGAACATTTACAAACATGGACGAAGCATTTGAGATACTGAAGAAAAATGGTATAGATGAAGCAATGTTGTATGAAAGAAAGCCCATTACCCTTACGATGGTAGAAAAACTATTGCCTAAAAAGAAATTTGAGGAATTACTTAAAAATTATATCGAAAAACCGCCAGGTAAGCCAACATTAGCAAGCCAAGAAGATAAAAGACCAGCAATAACAAACAAAATTACAGCCGAAGAGGCGTTTAAAAATGGAGGAGGAATAATAAATGAATAACGCACAACAAGTAACAACCGGAAAAGTAAGATTAAGCTACACGCATGTATTTGCGCCGTATGCTCATCAGCCTAACCAAGAGGCTAAATATAGTACCACAGTATTAGTTCCTAAGTCTGATATAGCAACAAAACAAAGGATAGACACCGCCATAAATGCGGCAATAGAAATAGGAATAAAAGATAAATGGGGCGGGGTAAGACCCCCAATATTAGCCATACCAGTGCACGATGGGGACGGAACAAGACCATCCGACGGCATGCCCTTTGGACAGGAATGCAAAGGACACTGGGTATTTACTGCAAGCAGCAAGCAACCAATAGCCGTAGTAGACACGAACCTTAACCCTATTATAAACCAAAGCGAGGTATACAGCGGAGTATATGCGAGAATATGTGTAACTTTTTTCCCATATAACAGCAACGGGAAAAAAGGCATAGGAATAGGATTAGGACCTATACAAAAAATAGAAGACGGCGAACCTTTAGGCGGTGGAGTGACAGCCGAACAAGCCTTTGGCGGAACCAACGCGTATATGGGGGCACCACAACAGTCACAGCCGCAACAACCACAACCACAACCACAGCAACCACAACAGCAATACGATCCAATTACAGGCGCGCCAATTACACCCGGTGGTGTGATGGGGATATGAGACACCTTAGCGTAGATATAGAAACTTTTAGTAGTGTAGGTATAAAAAAAGCGGGATTGTACAAATATGTGCAATCCCCTGATTTTCAGATATTGTTATTTGCTTACAGTTTAGACGAGAGCCCGGTACAAATTATAGATTTAATGCAAGGAGAGAAAATACCACAAGAAATAATAAATTTAATATTTAGTACTGATACAATAAAACATGCCTATAATGCCCCGTTTGAGTGGTATTGTTTAAGCAAGTATTTTAATCTTTCAGATGAAAATCGTATCAACTGGCTACAACAATGGCAATGTACCATGCTGCATGGTTTATACTGCGGATATACGGCAGGACTCGCAGCCACAGCCATAGCATTAGGGCTTCCAGAGGATAAACGCAAGATGAGTATAGGAAGTGCACTTATAAGAACTTTCTGCATACCGTGTAAACCAACTAAGAATAACGGCAACAGAACAAGAACATTACCACAGCATGAACCGGAAAAATGGAATCTGTTTAAAGATTACTGTAAACAAGACGTTGTTACGGAAATGGAAATAGAAAAAAAATTAAGCAATTTTCTGGTACCCGAACAAGAACAAAAATTGTGGCGGCTTGATCAGCAAATCAATTCTTATGGTGTAGCGGTGGACAGAAAACTCATTGAGGGAGCTTTATACTGCAATGAAATTATTGAAAATGAGCTTACGCAGGAAGCTACTAATATATCCGGATTAGAAAATCCTAATAGTATACAGCAACTAAGCAAATGGCTCAAAAAAGAAACAGGGGAAGAAATAACGGACCTGCGAAAAGACACAGTAAAGGAGCTAATAAACACAGTAGATGATAAGGCAAAACGTATGCTTGAAATAAGGCAGGAACTGTCTAAGACATCCATAAAAAAATATACAGCCATGAATGAAGCAGTGTGCATAGACGGAAGAATAAGAGGATTGCTTCAATTCTATGGAGCAAACAGAACCGGAAGATGGGCCGGACGTTTAGTACAGGTACAAAACTTACCGCGCAACTACTTAGAAACTTTATCATTAGCAAGACAACTTGTTAAGAATAAGAAGATAGGTGCTTTAAAAATTATATACGAAAGTATACCCGATACTCTAAGTCAGCTCATAAGGACGGCTTTCATACCATCCGAAGGTAATATATTTGTAGATGCCGATTTCAGTGCCATAGAGGCAAGAGTAATCGCATGGCTTGCAGACGAACAATGGCGGCTTGATGTATTCAAGAGCCACGGCAAAATATATGAAGCCTCGGCAAGTCAAATGTTCGGGATACCCATAGAAAAAATTAAAAAAGGCAATCCCGAATATGCCCTTAGGCAAAAAGGAAAGGTCGCAGAGTTAGCATTAGGGTACCAAGGAGGAAGCGGCGCACTAATTGCTATGGGCGCCCTAAATATGGGGCTGGCGGAAGAAGAACTTCCGGAGATTGTAAACAGATGGAGGTCAACCAACAAAAGAATAGTCTCTTTGTGGTATGCGGTGGAAAGTACAGTACTTGAAGTTATGCATACGGGTAGGCCTATGGGTATTAAAAATCTTATATTTGCCCGAGAATGCGATATTCAAAATGAGCAAGATTTTTTAACAATTACATTGCCATCTGGAAGAAAACTATTTTACGTAAAACCATTTCTTCAAAATAATGAATGGGGAAAAGAAACTTTATGCTATAAAGGAATGAACCAGACAACTAAAAAATGGGAAACAATTTATGCTTATGGGGGTAAAATAGTAGAAAACATTACCCAGGCAATAGCGAGGGATTGCTTGGCTGAAAACATTAGAAAACTGTCGAGTGCTGGATATAAAATAGTATTCCACGTCCACGACGAAGTAATAATCGACTGCCCGAAAGAATATGCAGATTTAGACCAGGTATGCCAGATTATGGGGCAACCCATACCGTGGGCGCCCGGGTTACCATTAAAGGCTGATGGTTTTAAAGCAGAATTTTTTAAGAAGGATTAAGGAGCGATGCTTCTATGATAAATGATAAAAAACTAACTATAAGTATAGCAAACAGCCGTAAATCTACTACATGGCTACAGCAAAATATATACTGGTCCGAACTTGTAGAGCGGCTAAAAACGCCTGTAAGAAGCACAGAAACACTACAGGAATACCTTAGGATGTCTAAAGCCAAACAGGACAATCTAAAGGACGTCGGAGGCTTTGTGGCGGGCAGCCTAAAAGACAATAAGAGAGGATCCAATAATATAAAAGGCAGGGATATAGTAGTACTCGACTTAGATAATATCCCTGCCGAACATACGCAGGACGTTTTACTTAGGCTTGAAGGTTTAGGATGCGGGTATGCAGTCTACAGTACAAGAAAGCATGAACCTCTTAAGCCGAGATTAAGGGTACTGTTGCCCTTAAACAGAACGTGTACGGCGGATGAATATGAACCTATAGCAAGAAAAATTGCAAGCATAGTAGGTATCGAATTGTGTGATCCTACGACATTTCAAGCGAGTAGGCTGATGTACTGGCCTTCATGCTGTAGCAACAGCCAGTATGTATACCAGTTTGCAGATAAGCCATTTATAGATGCCGATGGAATGCTTGGAATGTATAGCGACTGGAGAAATGTTGCTGAATGGCCACAAGTACCGGGAGCGCAGCAGACACAGACTAGGCGCGCCGAAAAACAAACGGACCCTACAGGAAAAGAAGGCATTATCGGGGCATTTTGCAGGGTCTATGATATTTACAAAGCCATCAATACATTTATACCCAATGTATATGCAGCTTGCGATATGGAGAACAGGCTGACCTATACGGGGGGTTCTACCACAGCAGGGGCAATCATATATGACAATGGGAAATTCTTATACAGCCACCATGCAACGGACCCGGCGGGGGGTAAACTGTGCAACGCATTCGACCTGGTAAGACTTCATAGATTTGGCGAACTTGACGAAGAATCAAAGCCCGATACACCCATAAGCAAACTACCAAGCTATAAGGCTATGTGCGAATTTGCCGTAAAAGATAAACAGGTATCATCCCTGCTTAATCAGGAAAGATACAATGAAGCAAACATAAAATTCTCAACTGAGATAAAAGACGATGCTAATTGGATCGGCTTATTAAAAGTGTCTCCATCGTCAGGAAAATCACTGAAAACAATTGAAAACGTAAGAATTGTTTTAGAACACGACCCGTTATTAAAAGGACGGATAAAAGAAGATAAATTCGGAGAATTTATATGCCTTACCGCACCTTTGCCCTGGGGAAACAGACAAAACGAAAAAGGAACGGACAGGTGGAAAGACGCCGACAGCTCCGGGCTTAGGGAATATATAGAAAAAATATTGGGCTTTAGATCTGGGGATATAGTGGACGATGCCCTTAGAAATCACGCATCCGCAAACGGATTCAACCCTGTAACCGACTATCTGAATAATTTGGAATGGGACGAGGTACTCCGTTTAGATACCCTATTTATCGACTATTTAGGCGCAGAAGACAGCAAATATTTAAGAACCGTAACAAGGAAAGCCCTGACAGCCGCTGTAGCAAGAGCCATGCAGCCGGGGATTAAATTCGACTATATGCCTGTAATTTGTGGAAGGCAAGGAATAGGAAAGTCTACTATCCTTAGAAAATTGGGCAAGAACTGGTTTTCCGACAGCATAAAAACCTTTGAAGGCAAAGACGGAGCAGAGCTTTTACAGGGCGTATGGATAGTAGAAATAAGCGAACTTGAAGCCTTCAACAAATCTGATATCAATGCCGTAAAATCCTTCCTTAGCAAGGAAGACGACCAGTACAGGGCGGCATACGGAAGGATAACGGAGAAACACCTGCGAAAAAGTGTATTCTTCGGCACAACGAACAATTACGACTATTTAAGAGACCCCACAGGAAACAGAAGGTTCTGGCCCGTAGATGCAGAAATACAAGAACCTACAAAGTCTATTTTCCAGGATTTGGATGAAGAACTGGACCAGATATGGGCGGAAGCCGTTATGCGCTGGAGGCTGGGAGAACCGCTGTACCTGTCGAAAGAAATGGAGGAAGAAGCAGAGAAAAAGAGGCAAGAACACATAGACAGAGATCCCCTACAGGGACAAATAGAAGAATTTTTAGACCAACCGTTACCCTGTGACTGGCAAAAATGGTCCCTAGATAGGCGCAGAATGTTTTGGGCTAATGGGGTTACGGGGGATATAAAATTAGTAAAAAGAGACAAAATTTGTGCAGCTGAGATATGGAAAGAGTGTTTATGTGAGAGTAAAAATATTCCAAAAAAGGAAGCCCGCCGAATAAATTCCATATTAGATTCCCTGCCTGGTTGGAAAAGGGCAGACGTAATAAGATTCGGGGCAGAATACGGTAGACAAAAGGGATTTAAACGAATTGAGGGGTCTTTAAATACCTTAAAAATTGTGGATCAAAATGTACACCAACCTGAAAAAAATGTTCATCAAATATCCGAAAATGTTCGCTAGATTTAATTAGAAATTAATGGAAGATGTTCACCAAAAAATATTTGGTGAACATCAAAGTGAACACTTTGGTGAACAGCTAAAACCTGTTTATTACTATTACTTTATAGATTTGTTCACCAAGTCACTAACTTTTACTATAGAGAGGTATATATAGATATATATACATACGTTATACACCTTAATACGCATAATGCATATATACTATAAGGAAAAAATTTAATAATTAGTTGACAAATCGCTCGTAAGCGAGTAATTACGGGGCTTAGGACGTTCACTACAGACGTTCACCACAGATGAGCGCCTAAAAAATGGAATTAAAAAGGTAAAAGTTAATATATTTACTGGTAATTTAAAAATTGTATCCGCAAGGAGTGAAAGACAGATGAAAGAGAAAGAAATAGAAACTTACCTGAGAAATGAAATAAAAAAGTTGGGTGGTAAGGCATATAAATTTGTTTCCCCCGGAAATAACGGAGTACCTGACAGACTGATATGCCTTCCTGGTGGCCAAGTAGTGTTTGTTGAAACCAAGGCTTCAGGGAAAAAGTCTACAGCACTACAACTGAAAAAGCAAAAAGAGCTTAGAGATTTAGGATTTGTAGTTTATGGAGGAGTAGCAGGTGAGGTGGATAGCAAGGAAAAGGTAGACGAAATAATGAAATATTGTGCTGAATTAATTATTATAGCTTGTAAATAAAGGACGTGAGCGAATGAAATTTGTACCGCATGCATATCAAAAATATTGCATTAATCGCATGATAAATGAAAATAAGTTAGGTTTGTTTCTTGATATGGGGCTAGGAAAAACCGTTATTACTCTGACAGCTGTAAATGACTTAAAGTACAATAGATTCTTGATAAATAAAGTACTTGTTATAGCGCCGAAAAAAGTAGCCGAGGCAACCTGGAGTAAAGAAGCTAAGAAATGGGATCATTTGAAATTACTTAGGATAAATTTAGTACTTGGTTCAAGGTCAAAAAGAATAAAAGCTTTAAGTATACCAGGTGATATATGGGTTATTAATAGGGAAAATGTTCAGTGGCTGGTGGGTTATTACAGAAATGCTTGGCCGTTTGATATGGTTGTTATAGATGAGCTTAGCAGTTTTAAAAACCATCAGGCTAAGCGGTTCAAGTGTTTGACATGGGTAAGAAAGTATATAAGCAGGATAGTGGGATTAACTGGTACACCAGCATCAAATGGGTATATTGATTTGTGGGCGGAAATGTATTTGCTTGATGAAGGACAGAGGCTGGGAAAAAGAATTACGCATTACCGGGAAAGGTACTTTGAAAGAGGGTATGACGGATTCAGCTACGAACTAAAATCGGGATCCGAAGACAGTATACAGGATAAAATAAAAGATATTTGCGTATCGATGAAGTCCGAGGATTATTTAGAATTACCCGATTGTGTTTATAACGTAGTACCTGTAGTACTTAACACAAAGGCAAGGCAAGCATATGATAAGTTGGAAAAAGAGATGTTTCTTGAAGTAGATGAGAGCATAGTAGATGCGGGGAGTGCAGCGGTATTGACAAATAAACTCTTGCAAATGTGCAATGGCGCAGTATATGGAGAGGATAAAAAAGTTATAGAAGTGCATGACTGTAAGATTGAAGCATTTCTAGAACTTATAGAAGCCCTTCACGGCCAGCCGGTGATAGTGTTTTACAATTTCCAACATGATTTAGCAAGGCTGAAAAAAGTACTTTCTAAAAGCAACCTAGAAGTAAGGGAATTAAAAGGCCCGCAAGATGAAGCGGACTGGAACAATAGAAAGATAGATATACTTTTAGCGCATCCTGCCAGTACGGCATACGGGCTAAACCTTCAAGATGGAGGGAACCACGCGATATGGTTCGGACTTACGTGGAGCTTGGAGCTATACGAACAGGCTAACAGAAGGTTACACAGGCAGGGGCAGAAACAAAAAGTATTCATACACCATCTTGTGGTAGAGGACAGCAGGGACGAGGATGTGATGACGGCTTTGGAGAACAAGGCAGACATGCAGAATGCCTTATTAGAGTCCTTGAAAGCACGAATAGACAAAGTAAAAAGAGAAAATTGGAGGAGTGCTGTATGAATCCAATATCAACTTACCAAGATTTGTGTAGAGAGATTGAGATATATGAAAATAGGTTAGAAGATTTATATAGAGAAGATTATGCTTTACGAAGATTATTTTATAACAAAATAGATTTAGACGTTTATGTGGACAGGAAGCATAAAATTAATAATGAAGCGGCTATAATACAAGCTGTTATAGATGATAAGAAAGAAACTAAAAGGGCTATTTTGGAAAAACTAAATAAGTTATCCGGATTAGAGTATAAAATAGCTTATAAAAAATTTATAGAGAACAAAACCCTGAATGAAATAGCGGAGGAACTCTATATAAGCGATAGCTGGGCGATGAAATTGTCCGCAAGAATAAATAAGGAGTGAAGAAAGAATGAAGAGGGGTTTATATATACCCGTGTTATAATGATAGTAGGTGGTTATATAATTTATATACAAGGCAGCAGCCGGGGGAAGGAGGTTACCTCATTACCCCCGGCTGCTTTTAAATTAGATTCCCCTTTTGAAAGGCATGCCTGAGTGGTATGTCTTTTTGCATATTTTTACGAAATGAGAAGGATTTCCTCTTTTTTTATAGAAATATAATAATAAAATAAGCAAAAAAAACGATAAATAAAGGGGGATAGTACAATATGGGTTTGAATATCAGGAAGTCTACAAAGATAGGGAAAAGTACCAGGCTAAATATTTCTAAAAGTGGGATAGGAGTGAGTACTGGAGTAAAAGGTTTTAGGGTAGGAGTTGGTCCCAAGGGGGTAAGGAAAACAACAAGTATTCCGGGAACTGGAGTATATTATACAGAACAAAAGTCATGGGGTAGCATAAATAAGGGCAGTAAAGGGGAACGAATAGATCAACCTTATTTAAGTCCTCAGGATAGTATGATGGAAATGCTAAGTGGAATAAATCCAAGGACACCGAGTAGAGCAACAAAGCTATTAATAGCTGGATTTATTTGTCTTATATTAAGTGCAATATTTATATTGTTCTTACCAGTAGCATTTATATTGCTTGTAATAAGCGCAGCAATTATGCTTTTTACTAAAGATGGAAGAATAGCCATATGTACAGATATAGCTAAAAAGAGCATGCTAAGATATAACTTTAGTAAAGCTGAAAAGGAATGTAACAAAGTATTGAAAATAGATAAGGATAATGAATCTGCAAGAGCTATGTTAGACTTTATAAGCAAGGATAGAAAGTATATTTAGGGGGCCTATAGGCTCTTTTTTTATTATAAAAAAATTAAAAAAATATATAAAAACCTCTTGACATAATAGTACTATATATGATACTATATATACAAGGAGGTGAACAAAAGGTGGGGGTTGAAAAGATTATAAATAAAATGCAGAGACAGCCAAACGGAATAAGATTCAATGAAGTATCAAAGGTGTTAAACGCTTACGGATATGAGTTAGTGAGGAAGAATGGTTCACATAGACACTTTAGGAATAAGAAAGGTGACGTTATAACGATAAAGGAAGAGCAACCTTTGAAGGCTGTATATGTAAGAGATGTACTTACGAGAATAGGGAGATAAGAAAATCTCCTTGATTCTCCATAAGTATAACAACTTCCACCTTTCGGCATGGAGAAAAAAGACATTAACTATTACATGAATTTACCATACAATTATGTAATACAACCAATTACGGATGAAAGCGGCAGTTATTATTACGGGCAAGTATTAGAACTGGACGGTTGCCAAAGTACAGGAGAAACATTCGAGGATGCATACAACAGCCTAAGAGAAGCTATGAAGGGCTGGATGGGAGTAAAGTTAGAGCATGGGGATCCTATACCGGGAGCAATGAGGGATGAAAAGTATAGTGGTAAGTTTGTTCTTAGAGTGCCTAAGAGTTTGCATAAGAGACTAAGTATTGAGGCACAACAAGAAGGGATATCATTAAATCAATATGCACTATATAAGCTAAGCAGATAGAGCCTTGATTAATAGGCTCTATTTTATTTATGGCAAGCAAAGCTGAGAGAATAAGAACAATCTCTCGGCTATTTTTATATTCAAAGATTGGGAGGTTGGAGGAATGAAAAGATATAAGACATACACGCCATCAGAGTTGGCGGTATGGATATGAAAGTTAATAGCCAAGGATGACATTCATGCTTTCTATATCAGCAAGGCATGGCTACATCTAAGGGCAGAGGTATTGGAGGAACACAAAGGTGATGGGTGTGAGCTATGCAAGAAGAAAGGGTTGTATGTACCAGCAACAACAGTACACCATATCAAAACGGTAAGGGAATATCCATGGCTGGCCTTGACAAAGGCGAACCTCATGGCGATATGTGAGGAATGTCACTATCAGATTCATCACAAGAACAAACCGAAGTGGGATGATGAAAGATTCGAGTGACAGGAGGGCAATGGGCTATAGGCACAATGAAAGATAAATAAAATTTTTATTATACCCCCCGGGGTAATTTTTTGGAACATATTTTGACTATGGAAGAACGGGATACAAGGTAAGACAAAAGTGATTTTTCACGCATGTGAGGAATTTTTCAAGAAAGGAGAGATGCAAAATGGCAACAGCAAAGAATATAAAAGAATCGCTGTTAAAACAATTGGAAAATAAAGGCGCTAACATAGACGTATTGAAAAGTCTGATAGATGACTATATGTGGTTTTGGCAACAGGAAAGGGCAATGCAAAAAGATATTAAAAAGCGTGGTCGAACATATATGACAACATCATCAGCCGGCAAGGAGTATGAAAAAAATAATCCGTCTGTTGAAAATGCTATAAAGTACAATAAACAGATGGTGGCAATACTGGATGCACTGGGACTTGATGTGGAAAAGATAAAGGGCGAAAACAAGGATGACCCAGAAGAAGACTTGTAAGGAGATAGATGACTATATCCAATTTGTTCTTTCCGGAGAAGTTCCGATGTGTGCGGATCAGCTCGCTCTTGCCGAATATGTTCCCAAATGTTTTGAGGAAGAAGATATACATGTTGACAAGGACCAGTTGGCAAGGTACCTAAGACAGGAGAAATACTTTCCTTTCAAATTGTTTCCATGGGAAAAGTTTGTATTTACTCTTCATAATTGCGTGTATAAAAATAATGGTCTGCTTAGATGGCCTTTTCTTTTTGTACTGGTAGGCCGTGGGGCTGGCAAGAATGGCTATTTGTCTTTTGAATCCTTTTGTTGGACTTTGCCTATTAATGGAATTAAAAATTATGATGTTGATATTTTTTCCGTATCTGAGGATCAGGCGAAGACCAGTTTTGAAGACGTGTATAACGTACTTGAAGATAACTCGGAGAAGTTGCGTAAGTACTTCACATGGAATAAGGAGGTTATTAAAAATATTAAGACCGGTTCTAAAATCCGCTATCGCACTTCTGGGATAAAGACCAAAGATGGCGGCAGGCCCGGGGCGGTTGTATTCGACGAATACCATGCATATGAAAATTATAAATTATTGGCAACGGCAGAAACTGGCCTTGGCAAGAAAGCACTTCCTCGAAAGACCATAATTACTACGGATGGGAATGTAAGAGGGGGCCCCCTTGACGACATAAAGGCACGAGCTGACGAGATACTAAATGGGAAGATGGGCGATAATGGCATGATTCCTTTTATTTGCAGGCTGGATGATGAAAAGGAAGTAAGTGAAAAAAAGCTATGGTCTAAGGCCAATCCTTCATACATTTATTTTCCAACATTGAGGCAAGAACTGGACACAGAATATGGTGATTACAAAAGTGATCCCATGGCTCATTCAGATTTCATGACAAAGAGAATGAACCTTCCGAGGTCTAAGGATGAAATAAGCGTAACAAGTTGGGACAATATCCAAGCGGCTAACAGGAAATTGCCGAACCTTGAAGGGTGTGACTGTGTGGGAGCTATAGACTATATGAAAACAACGGACTTCTTGGCGGCAGGCCTACTGTTCAAGTATAAAGGTTTTTTCTGCTGGATAACTCATTCATGGGTTTGCAGCTCGTCTTTGGATTTGCCAAGAATAAAACAAGATTTGAGAGGATGGGAAGCTAAAGGACTTCTTGAATTTGTAGATGGTCCGGAGATACCCCCGAGCGTACCGGCCGAATGGCTCGCAAAACAGGCACAAAGATACAACGTCACCACCCTCGGCATAGATAACTTTCGATATACCTTGGTAGCAAGGGCGTTGAGGGAGGCAGGTTTTGACACTGACAAGGACGGAGCTAATAATATCCGGCTGACGAAACGTGTTACCCAAATGAGATATATACCAGTGATTACCAGTGCATTCAATAATCATTTGATAATATGGGGAGACAACCCCCTGATGAACTGGTACACAAATAATACATGTGTTATAGAAGATGGCGGAAACCAGTACTACGGGAAGAAGGAGGCTAAGTCCCGTAAAACTGATGGGTTCATGGCTTTTGTATCTGCGGTATGTTCGAGTGAAGATTTGGAAGATTGCGGGGAGGAATCAAGCATAGAGGATTTTAAGGTTTATTCATATTAGAGGTGGGGAGGTGAAAGATTGAAAGTAGTTGACTTTTTAAGAGACTTTTTCGGAGACAAAAAGACAGTTTACATCACTCAAAAATTGGAATCCGAAAGATATAAACTGGCGATTGAGGACTTCTCAATACAGATGGCCATTAATATGATTGCCGGAGCAATAGGCAAGTGTGAATTTAAGACGTATCTGAAAGGCCAGGAAACGAAGGCAGATGAATATTACCTTTGGAATGTAGAACCGAATGTAAATCAAAATAGCAGTCAATTCATGCAGGAGCTCATATCACGGCTCTTGTTTTTTAATGAGGTTTTGGTTGTGGAGGTAAATAATCAGCTTATCATTGCGGAGAATTTTACCCAGAATGAATATGCTCTTTACCCCAATACGTTTACAGGAGTTACCAGAGGGGACCTAACTTTCGACATGCCCTTTAGTATGCCTGATGTTTTGTATTTCAGGCTCAACAATAAAGACATAAGGGCATTGCTTTCAAACCTGATAAAAGGTTACTCCGAGATATTGAATATGGCTATAGGGAAATACAAACGTGCAGGTGGTCGAAAAGCTACGGCATCAGTAAAAAAGACAAAAAGCGGAGATAAAGACTATGAACAAAGGATAGAAGATTTTTTCAACAAAAGAATGAAGAATTATTTTGAATCTGAAAATGCGGTAGTGGTAATTCCGAATGGGGTTGAATATTCGGAAATTACCGGCGAAGCGAATAAGAAAACCACATCGGAGATAAATGATATTACCAACATCACAAAAGAAGTAATGTTCCGTGTTGCACAGGCTTTCAGAATCCCCCCGGCACTATTACAGGGGGACGTTGCGGACGTGAGTAAAGTGGTTGATGAATGGCTGACTTTCGGGATTGATCCATTAGTCGATCTCATACAAACAGAAATAAACCGCAAACGATACGGCAAGACAGCTTATTTGTCCGGTAGTTATTTGAAAATAGATACTACCGCAATTAAGCATATTGATATATTCTCCATTGCCAACCAAGCAGACAAACTTATTTCCGACGGTTTGTACAGTGTAGATGAACTCCGTATTAAGTTGGGAGATACCCCACTTAGTACTTGGTGGAGTAAAGAGCATTGGATGACAAAGAACTATCAGAAGGTTGAATACATGGGAAAGACGGAAGGAGGTGAAGGAAGTGCCTAAGACAATGTATTTTGTAAAACAATCAGCAGAACCAAACACGCTGGATTTGTACCTTTATGATTACATTGAAGGTGATGGGGAAGACTGGTGGACTGGTGAAAAGATAGAAAGCGAAACGTCCGCAAATTATGTAAAAGAGCAACTTGAAGCCGCTGGAGATGTAACACAAATTAATATTTATATTAATTCCTACGGTGGAGAAGTGAAGGAAGGGTTGGGGATATATAACCTTCTTAAAAGACATCCGGCACAAAAGACAGTTTACATTGACGGATTTGCTTGTTCAATAGCGTCGGTTATTGCCATGGTAGGAGATCCAATTATAATGGCAAATAATGGATTAATGATGATACATCATGCCAGTACATGGGCCGACGGTAATGCCGAAGAATTGAGGAAAACAGCAAATGATCTTGAGGTAATAGACAAAGCAAGTTGTTCAAGCTATCTTGTAAAAGCTGGGGACAAACTTGATGAAAAGACCTTAAGCAAATTGCTTGATGCTCAAACATGGTTAAATGCCGAGGATTGCCTGAAATATGGCTTGGCTGACAAAATAGCTGGGATTGAAGACAATGACAATATTTCTCAGGCAAAACAAAAATTTGAGAAATATATACAGCTGATTAAAAAGCAGCATCAAAGCCAAAAGCCCATTCAGGTACCAAAAGATTTTGTAAAGCAAAAAACGAACGCTGAAAAACTCATGGCAGCGTTCAAGAAAAAAATTGAAGGAGGTAATGAGTAATGGTAATGAAGTCAAAAGATGTAATGCAACAGGAATTGAAGCAGAAATTTGAAGAAGCTTTAAAGAGTGAGGATTCCGGGGCAATAACTCAGGCATTAACTGAGTTTGCTATGGGGATTCAAAACAGTGTCTTAGATGATTTTAAGGCATATCAGAAAACAAATGATTCCTCTATCCTTGCAAATAGGGGAATAAGACAATTGACAACAGATGAAACAAAGTTTTATCAGGCACTTGTAAAAGCAGTGGAAACGAAGGATATTAAAATGGCCTTCACAGGGCTTGACAATGCCCTTCCCGAAACGGTTATTGATTCAGTAATAGAGGACATAAAGAGCAATTTCCCATTGCTGTCAGCTATTACTTTCCAAAACACATCCACTTTAACAAAGATGATTGTGAACAAGAAAGGTGCTCAGCTTGCGATATGGGGGCCCCTGAACAGTACAATTACAAAAGAGCTTGAAGGAGCAATAGGATTAATACAACTTGGTACAAACAAGTTGACCGCCTTCATGCCGATTTCTAAAGACATGATAAACGTAGGCCCGCAATGGATGGATGCGTATGTAAGAGCGGTATTGACCGAAGCAAATTCCGGAGGATTGGAAAAAGCTATAGTAACAGGTACCGGGAAGGATGAACCGATAGGAATGGACAGGGACGTTTCAGACGAGGTAACAGTTACCGGTGGAGTATACCCTCAAAAAACTCCTATCGCGGTTACGGATCTGAAGCCCTTAACATTTGGAACTATTGCAAAACAATTGGCAACAGGACCTAATGGAAGATACAGACCAGTATCGGAAATACTATTGGTCGTGAATCCGGCCGACTATTTTACAAAAATTATGCCGGCTACTACAATATTGACAGCAAACGGAACCTACGCTTCCAACGTATTTCCGTATCCGACGAAGGTAATACAATCCTCTTTTGTAACAGAAGGACAGGCTATATTCGGGTTAGCTTCCCGTTACTTCATGGGGATAGGCGTTGGGGGAGACGGGGGGAAAATCGAATACTCTGATGAATACCGCTTTTTGGAAGATGAAAGAGTGTATACTACCAGAATGTATGGAAATGGTAGAGCATTAGACGACAATGCCTTTATACTTGCCGATATATCCGGCTTGACACCGGCTAATTTGGAAGTAGTTGTAAACGAGGTTAAGGGCATTGTAAATACAAAGGAACAAGGAGCCTAAGGAGTGATATAAATGGCTTTACCCGAAGGGATTCTTGAGGACATAAAAGACTATTTGAATATCAATTGGCAGGACGAAAAGACAGATAAAAGAATAACAGGATATATAAACCGAGGGATGACACGTTTGCAACATATAGCAGGCGTGTCACTTGATTTTACAGAGGAAGATTTAGCGCGTTCTTTGTTGTTCGATTATTGCAGATATGCGAATAGCCAAGCATTAGAAGTATTTGAAAAGAATTTTGAAAGTGAACTATTGGAACTCAATCTTAATAACCAACTTAAAACGCCTGAAAAGTTGATAGTAGTATCGGCCACCGGAGCCCCGGGGTATACAAAAATAAGTATTTCACCGAAGTTTTGTGATAGCTATGAGTACATGTACAAAACTGGTACGGACCTTCAATTGCCGGAGTTTTTTGAGGTGTGTGATACAGTGAAAGGTTATACCGCTTGGAACGGCACTGATGAAATTGAAGCCGTATCCGGGGATGACATTTTGATTGTTGAAATAGAAGATGGGTTCAAAGCAATCCGAGCCGGCACAACTACTGTAATAACGGGGTGATGATATGAAAATTAAAACACCTACAGAATTTCAAACTTTCAATGATGGTATCTGTGATATATACACAGTGAAAACGAACAAGATTGATGAAAAAATCATGTCTTTGAGGTTTGGAGATAGAACAGTTGGAATGAAAAGATACTATACCGCAAGGGCGGCTAATGTCGATATTAACAGGTTGATACAGATACCGCAACAATTGTCTATTACATCTCTTAACCGGGCGGTAATAGAGAATAATGAATATAAGATTGAGCAGGTACAGCATATCAAAGACACCAATCCACCGGTAACGATTCTCACTCTAAAAAGAATAGGGGTGATAGTATGAGCGAAAAAGTTAGTGCTGACGGTCTTACAGATACGATAATGGGTACCTTGCAAGAATACACAAAGGATATCACGGAAGGCATTAAAAAGGCCGAGGATGAAGTAGCTAAGGAGTGCAAAGGAAACCTTGAACAAGATAGTCCGGTAGGGCCAACCGGCAAATATAAAAAAGGCTGGGAGGTAACAGTAGCGACTGATACCCCATTAGGCAGGCATACGGTAATTCACAATAAGGAATACCGGCTGACATATTTTTTGGAAAATGGACATGCTACCAGAAATGGAGGACGAACGAGGGCATTTCCTCACATCAAAAAAAATGAGGTAAAGGCAAACGAGGATTTTGAAAAGAAAGTAAGGGAGGTAATTGAGCATGGAGGATCTTAAATCTTGGCTTGAACAGGCAGGGGAACCGGTTGAAGAGACTTGTTTCGTACCCGGGGAAGCTCCTCAATTTCCTTACATTGTTTTTTTAGATACGGTGGAACGTGTTGGAGGAGACACAAAGAACATGGCAAAACAGCACTCTGTCGCTGTCGAAAGGTACTCGGATGGGCCGGAGGACAACTTACAATTGGAAGCTTTGTTTGATAAACAAGCAATTAAATACACAAAGGACCGACAGTGGCTGAGTAATGAAGAATGTTTTTTGACTATATACAATTTTGAAATATTTGAAAGGGAGGTATTATAATGGCTACAGCAACAGAAAAACAGAATATCCCCGTAGGAAGCGGGGAAATCTACGTAACAGATTTTACGTCCGGGACTGCCATTCCGGAGAATGCAACAATTGAAGTAGATACAAACAGACTGGGGTATATATCCGGAGGTGCAACACTGACTTACAAAGGGACATTCAAGAAGTTCAAGGATGATCTTGGCAAGGCAGTGAGAAACGTACTGACGGAAGAGGAAGCAACATTTAAACTTGGCTTGATAAGCTGGGTTTATAGCAAACTGAATTTCCTTTGTTCCACTTGCAGGGTAGTAGAGAAAGAAGGAGGAAGAACGATAAAAATAGGTGGTATCGGACAGGATAACGGAAAGAAATATCTGTTTAGATTTGTTCATAAAGACGCCGTTCTTGGAGACCTACGTATCACTATAGTAGGTACCAATACCGCAGGGCTGACATTGAAATATGCAGCAGATGATGCAACCAACATTGAACCGGAAATATCGGCCGAACCATCTGATGATGAGGGAACTTTGATAATATTGGATGAAATGGATCCGGCGGGAGCTGGTGCATAATGTTCGATTTAGAACAGATCAACAAAAGATATTTTGATTTGAAATTGAAAGTGGAAGATGATAATGGAGCTATGAAGAATATACAGCTCCAGATTAAACCTCCTAAGATAAAGACTTTGAAAAAGGTCATAGCTCTTTCGGCTGTCAAAGATGAAGAAGCAATAGACGATTTGGCAGATGCTGTAAAGATGATATTGGCCAATAACAAAAGCAATTACAAAGTGACGGATAAGATAGTAGATAACTTAAATATAGACCAATTGAATACAATATTGGTTGCTTATTTTCAATGGCTTAGTATAGAACAAAAAAACCCAAACTAAAAGTCCCTTACTACCCTGAAAAAGATAGTAAGGGCCATTATAAAATTAACACTATTGAGAGTAAAGTAATACAAGAATACACCGGTTATACTTTTGACCGTATAGAAAATTTAACCATATTTGAATATTGGCTCCTTATTAGAGATGCCGTTATTTACAATTATTCTCAAACAGATGCCGGCCGGGAATACTTGGAGAAATGTTGGCTTTCCGAACAGACAGAGCCGGATCGAGAGATGCTCCATAAATATTTTGGAAAGGACAAAGGTAAACATTGACATACTTCCCGTATTGTTCTAAGATAAAATTAGAATAATAAATGGGAGGTATGTCTTATTATGAGAAGTTTGGAAGAGATACAAAAAGAGATTAAAACCTTGCCAACGGCTGATATTTGGGGAACGAGAAAAGAAGTCAAAGAGTTACCGAATATACTTTTTGACGATGAACACATAAAGGCTATGTGTTCAGGATTGTTGGAAGGAAATACATGGCTTATAGTATGCACAAATAGGAGGATTCTCTTTTTAGACAGAGGACTATTATACGGGTTAAAACAAAGGGAAACGCCTATTGAAAAAATTAATTCAGTTGAACAGAAGAAAGGGCTTGTTTTTGGCAGTATAGCAATTTGGGACGGAGCTGCAAAAATGGAAATCAAGGATATAAATAAGGATGCGGTTCCTCCGTTTGTTAATGCAGTGCATGAGCAAATTGAAGCATATAAACATAAGGGAGAACATACAACTCAGCAAACGCAATCAGGAGGTAGCGTTGCAGATGAATTAACTAAGTTAAAAAAACTATTGGACGACGGCATTTTAACTCAGGAAGAGTTTAATTCTGAGAAAAAGAAAATTTTATCGAAATAATATTTTAAACATATTTATTTTTAAAAAAAGCAACTACTAAAAAGTAGTTGCTTTTTTATGTAGGAGGTGAGAATGAATGGCAAATAATATAAAAGGTATAACCGTGGAAATTGGCGGGGAGACAGGCCCGCTTAGCAATGCTTTAAAAGGTATAAATAAGACAAGCCGAGACTTGCAAAGTGAATTAAAAGAGGTCAATAGAGAGCTGAAATTCAATCCCGGGGATACGGAACTTCTCACTCAAAAACAAACTCTTCTATCAAAACAAATCTCCAATACCAAAGAAAAGTTAGATACCCTCAAAGAAGCTCAGGCTCAAGCAGAACAGCAATTTAAAAATGGAGACATTGGGGAGGAACAATACCGAGCTTTGCAGAGAGAGGTTATAAAAACCGAATCGCAATTAAAAAATCTTGAAAAACAGGCAAGAGAGAGTAACGCAGCACTAAGCAAAATATCGCAAGTTGCCGGTAAAGTTGGAGATGTCTCCGGCAAAATTGCAGACAAAATGAAGCCTGTAAGTATAGGAATTGCAGGAGTAGGAGTAGCGGCGGGAGTTGCTTGGAAAGAAGTAGACGATAGCCTTGATACTATCGCAACTAAGACCGGTGCTACAGGACAGCAAATGGAGGGCTTAGAGCAGTCCTTCAAGAATATCTATAAGAGTATTCCAACAGACGCTCAGGCTGCTGGAGATGCGATAGGAGAAGTAAATACCCAATTCGGATTGACAGGTAAAGCTTTAGAAGATGCAAGTTCTCAAATGGTTAAGTTTGGGAGCATAAACAATACCGATGTAACCACTTCTACTCAAAATGCAAAAGGAGCTATAGAAGCCTTTGGGCTTAGTACAAAAGATTTAGGTGGAGTGCTTGATGCCGTTACTGCTACGTCTCAAAAACTGGGGTAGGAGTAGATCAGCTTTTTGATTCCGTTATTAAAGGTGCTCCAACATTAAAAAACTTAGGATTGAATTTTTCCGAAGCTACGGAGTTAATGGGACGATTTGAAAAGGGTGGTATAGATGGTCAAAAGGCCTTGTCGTATCTTTCCAAGTCGAGCGTTGAGTTTGCAAAAGAAGGAAAATCGGTTAGTGAAGGACTAACCGAAGTTTCAACAAAAATTAAAAATAGCAAAACTGATACAGAGGCTTTGACTATAGCAACCAAATATTTTGGAACAAAAGGTGCCGTCTTCATGGTGGACGCCATAAAAAGAGGTACCTTAGATTTAAATGGGCTATCTGATTCGGCTAAGAAAGCCGGAGGCTCTGTCTCCAAAACTTTTGATGCGACGCTGGATCCGATTGACAAGGCTAAAACTGCTTTGAACAATTTGAAGTTGGTGGGAGCTGACCTTGCATCTTCTTTACAAAGTGTCTTAGCTCCTATGCTTCAAGAATTAGTAAAAAGACTACAAGAGTTTTCCAAATGGTTCAGCGATTTAAGTCCCAAACAAAAAGACGCAGTAGTAAAAATTGGGCTTATTATAGCAGCAGTTGCCCCGGTTGCCGGCATTATACACAAAATTTCTGATGGAGTAAAAGACCTTATTTCAGGTATACAAATGGTTCCAAATGTTATAAATGGGATTGGCGGAGCGGTAAAATTTTTGCTTGCGAACCCTATGGTTCTATGGATAGCCGGTATTACAGCGTCAGTTGCCCTTTTAGTCGTAGGTATAAAGCATCTATGGGAGACGAATGAAGGATTTAGGGCAGCCGTAACTAATGTATGGAATGGGATAAAGTCCTTCTTTGCAGGAATACCGGCATTCTTTGCTGGAATATGGAACAGTATTAAGACAGGCGTTTCTACAGGATGGAATGGATTTAAAAATATAATTGTGACCGTTTGTAATGGAATTAAAACCGGAGTTGTAACTGTGTGGAACGGTATAATAAATTGGTTCAAAAACCTACCTAAAACATTGTTTAATATTGGTAAAAATATGTTTACATCTATGAAAGAAGGCATTTCCAATATTCTTCCCACAGTAGGGACAGTCATAAAAACAGGCATGACGAAAGCTATAAGTTTTCTAAAGAACCTACCTTCTCAATTTTTGCAATATGGGAAAGATATGATACAAAACCTTATAAACGGCATAAAGAGCATGGTAGGCAAGGTTGGAGATGCGGCCAAAAGTGTAGCCAAAAAGATATGGTCATTTCTTCACTTCTCAGTGCCGGAAGAAGGGCCTTTGAGTGACGCCGATACCTACGGAACCGACTTCATGCAACTCTTGGCCGATACTATAGAAAAAAGTAGCGACAAGCCGGAGGAAGCCGCAAAGAACGTTGCAAGTTTGGTTTCTAAAAGGATTCAAAGCATAAAGGATGATCTTTCAAAAGAAGTAAATGATCTCAATATTGAGCTGTCAAGGTTGAATGATACTGAAAAAACGGCTCTCAATGGTGCAAATGCCACTTCACAAAGTACTATTCGTGAAGAATACGACAAGAAAAAACAAGTTATAAATGATGAAATAGAACTCCGCAAGAAGCAGGCAGATAAGGAAATCGCTGAAATACAAAGGATAGGGAAAATGTCCAAGGAAGAACTTGACAAAGAGCTTGAGGCAAGGAAACAATTTGTTTCAGATGTTAATAGCCTGAATGACCAAATTAAAAATGCTCTCAAAGCAAAGTACACCGAGGCTCAAAAGGCCGAGGAAGATAACCTAAACAAACAGCTTAGTGATTGGGAGAATTGGAAGGACAAGTCAGAAGATGCCATAAATGACCTATTTGGCACCAAAGAAGACAGGCTTGAAGCAGATGAAAAGGCGGCAGAGGAAGCTATACAAAATGAACTTGACGAGCTTGACAAATGGAAAGAAGCATCTATACAGAATATTGAAGATGTTGCAAATGCAAAGGTGGAGGCTATACAAAAGCAAATTGACGCACTTGAAGAACAGACAGTGGCAGAGGACAGGGCAGAAAAACATAAGGAATATGAGGATAAAATAGCTGATCTCCACGAGCAAATGAAATACAGCCATGATGACTACAATACTTCCCAATTGCAAAAGCAAATACAGTCGGAGCAGGCTGAATATCAAAAGCTCCTAAATAAAGAAGCTGTCGACGACAAAAAGACCGAACTTGAAAAACAGATAGATATAATTCAAAGTGATGCCGACAACCAGAAAAAGGCTATTGAGGATATTTATGATGTCAAAAAATCGAGGTTAAATAGGCAATTGGACGAAAGTAAAGCCTACTATGCAAAGCAAAAAGAGCTTATGAACACAGACAAAGAGGCTCAACTTGCCAATATAAGTCAAATATACACAGCAAACAAAACTTCTTTGGACCAACAGCTTACCGATGTAAAGACCTTTTATACTCAAAAACTTACAGATGCACAGCTTGAAGCTGAGAGTGAACAGCTAATAATGGATAACAACCAACAGGCCATAATTGAACTTTTAAGCAGCTATGGGGAACAGTATAAACAGGCAGGAGAGACATTAGGGGAAAGGCTTGTTGAAGGCTTTCAGCCCAAAATTGACGAAATAAAGGATATGATAAGTTCTATAACGGCAGATATAAGTTCCGCAAGGGACGAAGCATTGAGAACCATGGAAAGTAATAGTATAAGTAGCAGTAAAACCATAAGCAGCACAAGCAATAAGACAGTAAATAACTTCAACTTTACACATAATAGTCCAACAAAGGCAAGCCCGTCAGAGCAGAGAAGACAGGATGAATCCTTATTTAGAAAAGCTGCTTTTTTAATATGAGTGGGTGATGATATGCAAAAACTAATATTTACAAATAATAGGGAGCAGAGTATAGAATTAACTAGCTCAGCTCCTTTTTTGTTAGAAAGTTTCAATCCGGATCCGGCCGAGGCTACTATTCTTACAACCAAGTCCCCAGGGCAGGATGGAGAGAGCCATATGGAGACTCTCCTGGAACCAAGAGTACTGACAATCGTAATTGCCATACTTGGCAACAATAGTGAAGACATGTTCAGGAAAAGGAGAGAGCTGAATAAGGTATTCAATCCCAAATTGACCGGTACCTTGCAATATATCAATAGCGCTGGGGAATACTCAATTGGCTGCATTGTACAAACTGTTACCCCGGATGAAAAGACAGAACCGGCACAAGAATTTCAAATTCAACTGTATTGTCCAAATCCGTATTGGAAAGATGTTCAAGAATCAAGGGAAGAGATAGCCTTATGGATGGGTGACTTTGAGTTTCCATTGGAGATACCGGAGGGCACCGGTATAGAAATGGGCCATAGAGTGTCAAATTTGATTGTCAATATTGTAAACAAAGGTGATGCCGAATGTGGTATGAGGGTTGAATTTAGGGCACTTGCAACCGTTGTAAATCCTTCCATTTTGAATATATATACAGATGAATTTATAAAAGTAAAAAGGACGTTGGAAGCCGGCGACAAACTGATTATAGACACCAGTTTTGGGAATAAAAAGGTAAGAATGATAAAAACGAACGGTGAAGACATAAATGTATTCAATTGGATAGACTTGGGAAGTACTTTCATTCAACTTGAACAAGGAGACAATGTCTTAAGATATGATGCGGAATCCGGAATTGACAATTTGGAAGTAAGTATTTACTATAGGCCCTTATATGTCGGAGTTTAGGAGGTGTGAATATGGAAAAAAGTTTTTGTTTCAATAGTGTAGATGGAGATAGGAAGTACAAAGCGGAGGATTTCAGAGATTATTTCGCAAGTTTTGTTGCCAATGGGGTATTTCCAAGCCCCTCTGATGGCTTGCAAGCGATAGCAAACAGTAGTGGCATGTCAATAATAATAAAACAGGGCAAAGGCTGGATAAATGGAGCCATATATGTAAATACGGACGATCTAATACTAAATATAGACGCCGCTGACGGTACCTTGAACAGAATAGACAGGATTGTGTTGAGGATGGACACAGTAGACAGAGCCATAACTGCACAGGTAAAAAAGGGGACAGCCGCAAGCATGCCGACAGCTCCGGAATTACAACGGGACGCTGACGGGTATGAAATAGCATTGGCAGATGTAACAGTAGGAAAGGGCATAACGGCCATTATACAGGCCAATATAACCGACCTAAGATTAAATACCGGCCTATGCGGAATAGTGCATGGAATAATTGACCAAGTAGATACCACCACAATATTCAACCAGTATGTGAGCTGGTATCAACATACTACCGCAGAGGCCGAGGATGACGTGGAAGTAATAAAGCAACAGTTGCAACAGAGTTTTGATGAATGGTTTGCTACGGTTCAGGACACGTTAGATGGAGATACGGCCGGGAATTTGTTAAACCTTATAAATGCCATTCCAAAGGTATTATTTGGAGCAACCGAACCGGCTCTTATATCTGCCGGGGACTATTGGCTTAAGGAGCTGACATAAGATGAAGAATGTACCAATACGTATTATCTCACCCAATTTTGAACTTTTGGGTGAGATTGACGACTATGAGAGTTTGCAATTTATTAGACGGTTTTATAAAGTAGGTGAGTTTGAACTTCATATTAATGCGAATAAAGTCAACACAGATATTTTGATTGAAAATAATTTGGTTCTATTAGGCAGCCATTTTAATAAAGTCGGGATTATCATGCACAGGGAAAATGAAATTGATGAAAATGGAGAGACGACCGATACTCTCATAATAAAAGGGCCTACATTGAAAGGAATCATGTCAAGGCGACTAATTGTACCGCCCACCAACGGGAATGGATATGAGAGCCATTCAGGGGCCGTAGAAACGATATTGAAAAATTTTGTCAATAACAATGTCGTTAGCCCGGCAGATATTGACAGAAAAATGCCTCAAATGGTAATTGTTACCGACCAAGGGAGAGGGAAACAGGATTCATGGCGTTCAAGATTTGAGGTTCTTTCTGACAAGCTGGCCGAAATAGGGGAGTATGCTCAAATGGGTTGGAACGTCACACTGGATATAGAAAATTCACAGTGGGTTTTTGATGTGTTTGAAGGCCGAAATATGACGGTAAACCAAGATACCCTACCGCCGGTAATATTTTCCACAGATTTTGACAACATCAAAAATCAACATTTTGTACAAAGCAGTATAGGGACTTCCAATGTGGGATATGCCGGAGGTAAGGGAGATGAAGCCGATAGGCTGATACAAAAAATAGGAAATACTGCCGGTTTTGAAAGGATTGAATCTTTTTTAGATTGCTCCAATGCCGACAATACGACAGAATTGTTGACTATGGGCCAACAAAAATTGAATGAGTTGAAACGAATATTGACTTTTGAATTTCAACTCATCCCCGATAATACCTTCAAATATGAGCAGGATTATGACCTTGGAGACTTCGTTACTGCTCAATCTAAAAAGTGGGGTATTACCATGGATTGTCAGATTGTCGAGCTGACAGAGGTATATGAAGCCGGAGGGACTTCCCTCGAAGCTACGTTCGGTACCAGCATTCCAACAATAATTGACAAAATAAAGAACATTGATAAGACAAGTAAATTGGTTGAGCCTAAAGCCGGGGGTACTGGAGACCCAGGAGTAAGCCTTCAATACAGTTGGAATGGTACCCAACTTGGCGTGAGATTAGAGGGGGATTCCACTTATCAATATGTAAACCTAAAAGGAGACACAGGGGCACAAGGGCCAAAGGGAGAAAAAGGAGATAAAGGTGATCCCGGTACTACGGAATGGGAAGGAATAAACAACAAGCCGAGTACATTTCCCCCAAGTGAACATACGCATGTGAAATCGGATATATCGGACTTTCCGTCAACGTTACCAGCAAATGGAGGAAATTCTGATACCGTAGATAATAAGCATGCAAGCGACTTTTTATTAATGAGTGCTTATTTGGCCGAAACAAAACCAAGTACAAACATAATAAGAAGTAATTTAGGTAATCCGTCGATTTTAGAGGCAGGAATGATTGACGGTGAAATAAATAATAAACTATGGTTTTATAATGCAAGCAAGATAAACTTTGAAATAAGTGATGATGATATAACTTACACACCCTTTGAGGTAAGCGACATAGTTAAAAAGAAATTAGTAAGCGGTAATAATAATGCAAACATAACATTCGCTAAGGGAAAATATTTACGTATTACCATAGACCCGGTAGGCTATGTATATTTGAATTATATATATATGTATTTCAGCTCCCAAGGCAATAACATAAAGGTAAAATGTGAGAAAAAGAGAGATGACGAGGAAAGTTGGATAACAGTATTTGACTATAATAATTCGGCTTCGGGCTGGCCTGCTCATATGCTTATTCCTCACACGGCTATACTATTTTCATCCGCAAGTATCGCAAGGCATTATAACCACGTAAGGATAACTATTCAAGCTACTGCACAAACGAATGATTATCCCAACATGATATTATCTGGGCTGGAGTGGTATGGAGGATATCCGGCAGGTAAACGAACCATATATAGCTGGGATGAAGATAAGAACGTAACATTTCCGGCCGAAGTAAAGGCTCCTTCCTTCAAAAAGACTGATGGGACAGAGGTTGCATACGTAGGAGACATACCAACAAAGCTAAGCCAATTTGAAAATGATATAGGTGCAGGAGGTGGCCTGAACATTGCGGCAAGTCCAACAGAGCCAACAGAGCCAACCTTGAAAACCGGAGATTGGTGGTACAAAGAGTTGTAAAGGAGGAATGAATATGACAGAAAAAAATATTTTGATGCAAAGGAAAAATTCAGACGGGACATATGATATATATTATCCCGTCCCAGCAAATATGTACGCTGTTGCTTCCGGCACAAATACCTATACAGTATCTATCTCAGGCATATCAAGCCTTACCGAAGGTTTGAGCATAAAAGTAAAATTTACAAATGCCAACACTGGAACAGCAACGCTGAACGTCAATTCTCTTGGGGCAAAAAGTATTGTCAAGAGCAATGGCAATGCTCTAAGCAGCGGCAACATTAAAGCGGGGCAGATATGTCATCTTGTTTACACAGGCTCAAATTTTCAATTATTGGGGAGTGAAGAAAGCCCAGTAACAAGTGTAAACGGGAAAACAGGTGCTGTAGGCATTGATGTATCAGACATTCATGGATTAAATCAAAGAGATTTAGTACTTGGGCTCAATGCATTTAGCAACTATAACGGTTCAATTGCATTAGGGCATCAGGCTAACGCAGGGGATTATGGTTCTATCGCAATAGGTGAAAATGCGGAGGCGCCTTCGAGCAGTGTTGCTATAGGATACGGGGCAAGTACAAGCACAGGTGGTAATGTGGCCGTGGGATATAATGCACTTGCTGGCAATGA
>NZ_FMIF01000005.1:0-606 GCF_900095615.1 Sporanaerobacter sp. PP17-6a
GAATGTTTAGATTTAAGAAGGAAGAAATTCCTTTTTTAATAGATGAAGATGGAATGCTCGAACTGATAAGACAGAAAATAGAAGAGGAAAATGAAGAAGTATAACCCTACAGAAGGGCTTTTTTATTGTCCTTCTATGTATATCAAAAGAACTTACTTAAATATAATGTAACAGTTATATTTTTATTACCTTTTGTCTATTATGTGTTAGCACTAAATAAACAAAATGCTAATACGCAGAAGAAGGTGATAAGTATGTTAAGTATGTTAAGTATGTTAAGAATATTAGGTTATATGCCTGTTATAGTATTAATATTATATGCAGTAGCGAAATATCCTAAGACTATAGGAAAGGCAATTTCTGTAATTTTACTATTGGAGACATTTAAACAAATAATTCTACAGACAGGATTATCCCAGCAAAATATAATTTTTGTTATATTAAAATCTTTGGAATTTATATTGTAGTATAAGAAAGAACTTACTTAGGTAGGTTCTTTTTTATGCAATTTTGGAGGTGGCAACTAAGATAGAAAAAAGAGGTCTTTGTTGGACCTCTTATCTATCTGTTATACCGAGTTGCTTTTTTAAAGCTGATTGTAAAACA
>NZ_FMIF01000026.1:0-107190 GCF_900095615.1 Sporanaerobacter sp. PP17-6a
ACGTTTCAAGACCACTGATAAAGTCGTTATTTTTAAAAATTACTCCAGCAAAAATGTGGATTTGTAGATATAAAAAATTAAAAAATCGGACTTTTTCACTGGTCTCGGACGTTTCATTTGTCCTTTTTGCGTTTTTTATTTAAAAACATTGAAAAAGGCCGTATATATGCTAATTTTATATACGGCCTTTTTTATAACTCATAGGAAAATCAAGATTTTCTTAATATAAATTTTCCGTAAAATGGGTTTCAAAAAAGGCATCATTTATTTATAATTTTAATAGAAAGCTTTTTTATAAATATGACTTTTAAAAATAGATATGATGTTTGTTGAAGTTAAATTATTTATGAGGAGAGGATATAATGAGAAAGCGGTATGGAATATTTCTATGTATCTTATTTATGCTATCTTTATTATTAGCTGGCTGTAAAGAAGATGAAGATACCCAATCGATAAAGCCATCAGAAGAAGGCATAGCTGTTAGTAATACAGGTTTAGAGCTTGGACTCACATCGGAAAATTACCCTTCTATAGACGGTTCAACTTCTACCCTGCCTCTTGTACAGGAGATCTACAAAACTATGGTTGTATCAACCGGAGAAGGAGAAGAGTGGTTGAATTTACCTCAAACCCCATCAAAAACGGTACCTTCCTATAAAAAATTAATTGCCGGAGAAGTAGATATGATATTTGTTCCTTATGCTTCTCAGGATATTTTAAAAGAGGCGGAAACTCAAAAGGTGAAGTTGGAATTTTTTCCCGTATCGACAGAAGCTTTGATTTTCATTACAAGTAAGGATAATACGGCACAAAATATTACTGAAGAACAGGTACGCAGCATTTATATTGATTATGCAATAGATAACTGGAAAGAAATAGGAGGACCGGACAAGGAACTGATACCCTTATGCAGGAATGCAGACAGCGGCAGTCAATCTCAGCTTGACAACCTGATTTTAAAAGGGCAGCCTATGAATGAACGGGTCAAGGAGAATTTTGTGGAACTTACTATGGATGGTTTGCTGGAACAAGTGGCTTTTTATCATAATGTCTCTGAAAAGAAATGTTTTGGATTGGGCTATACTTTGTATCACTATTTGCAAAACGTAGACGGAATGACGGGTATCGGTGAAAAATTGAGAATCTTAAATTATGAAGGCATCCCCGCTACTTCGGAAACCATTAAAGATGGCACCTACCCTTTAGTTTCAAATTATTATGCGGTCGTAAGAAAAGATTTGCCTAAAGATCATGCAGCACGTAAAATAATTGAATGGTTGAAAACAGATGACGGGGGAAAATGCATTCGTCGCAGCGGGTTATATCCTGTAACTTAAACAAATATATCAAAGTACTAAAGTACTGCCGACTTATTTATATCAATGCCAAAAAATAATTCATCCCGATAAAAAGGATGTTCGTCCCAATTGCCAGGCAGTTTGTTTGAAAGAGTTTATTAAAATGATAAATAATCAAAGAAGTTGCTGTTTTAAGATTTTTGTTATTTCTGAAAAGTCAGCAAAGTTAATCGGAGTTTATGTTGAAATAATATATTAATGGATTGGATTGAAAGTACTTATCCGGAAGAGAGTGAGGTAGTGATGACTTTAGTCGAAAAGCTCAGAAAAGAAGGAGAAGAAAGAGAACTTTTAAAAGGAATGGAGAAAGGGTTGGAACTGGGAACAAGACAGAGTAAGATAGAAGTAGCAAGAAAATTAGTTAAAATGGATATGAAGTTAGAACAAATAGTATATATAACGGGATTACCATATGAAGAAGTAAAAAAAATAGCAAAGAAAATAGAATAAACATTTTCTTCGATACTAACTTACTATGATAAAAAATGGCATCATGTTAATATGATAAAGCATGGTGTCATTTTTTATCGCCTTGGGTTTTGCCGATTCAGGTAATGTTATGATTTTTATTTTATGATATAATTAATTGGATAATATTATGGCAAAAAAGAAGGATGAAATTATGCAATGTATGATACATAAATTAAATGAGCTTAAAAGTTATAAATTTGTTGTGATTATATCTCGGTTTAAGGGAAAATGGCTTCTGAGCAGACACAAAGGCAGAAATTCCTGGGAAACTCAAGGAGGACATATAGAAAAAGAGGAAGAGCCCTTAGATGCCGCAAAACGTGAATTATTTGAGGAATCCGGAGCAATTGAATTTTCTATAAAGCCGGTTTTTGATTATTGGGCAGGGGATGAGATATCCGGGGCAAATGGAATGGTTTTCTTTGCCGACATTGTTAAATTAGGTAATATGCCTGAGAGTGAAATGGAGGAAGTAAACTCATTTGATAAACTCCCAAAGGATTTAACTTATCCCGATATAACTCCTAAGCTTTTCGAACATATAGAGAATATGGGAAAATAAAAGATTTAGAAAGTATTTATTAAAGAGGAGGTAAAATAAATGAAAGTTGTGGCTTTTAACGGAAGCCCTAATGAGAAGGGAAATACTTATTATGCAATAAAAATGGTTTTGGAAGAGCTTGAAAAGGAAGGCATAGAAACGGAAATAGTTCATATAGGCGGAAAACCAATCAGAGGATGTATTGGCTGTGAGAAATGCAGAAAAAACAAGGACGAAAAGTGTATTCTTCCTGATGACGGAGTAAATGAATGTATTCAAAAGATGAAAGGAGCAGATGGGATACTTTTAGGTTCTCCCGTTTATTATTCATCAATTGCAGGTACTATGAAATGCTTTTTGGACAGAACTTTTTATGTTGCAGGTGGGAATAACAGGATGTTGAGACATAAGGTCGGAGCATCGGTTGTTGCGGTAAGGCGCTGTGGCGGGATGCCGACCTTTAACCAATTAAATAATTATATTGGATATTCGGAGATGTTAATGCCGGCTTCAAATTATTGGAATGTTATTTATGGGGAAGAGCCCGGAGAGGTTTTACGAGATAAAGAGGGTATGCAGATAATGAGAGTTCTCGGGAAAAATATGGCATGGCTTATGAAATTAGTTGAAAACGGAAAGGGAAGAGTTAAGGAACCGGAGGCAGAAGGGAAACTATCTATGAATTTTATTCGTTAGGTAATTTTACCTTTTATTTACTACCCTTTATTGGAGGGATTATTGTGAATAAAAATAAGGTGACAATTATTACTGGAGGAAGCGGAGGCATTGGAAAGGCTGCTGCAATAAAGTTGGCAGAAGAAGGCGGGAAGATAGTCATATTTTCTCGAAATGAAGAAAAAGTAAAAAGAGCAGTTGAGGATATAGTAAGAAAAACGGGCAATAATAGGATAGAATATATATTATGTGATTTGAGCAGTTTTAAAAGTATAAGAAGAGCTGCTAAAGAATTTAAAGAGCGGAATGGGAGGCTGGATGTTCTCATTAATAACGCCGGAATGAATCAGCTGGAACGAAAGATAACAGAAGACGGATATGAGATGCAGTTTCAAGTGAATTATTTAAGTCAATTTCTTCTTACAAATCTTATGCTGGACTTGTTAATTAAAAGTACACCTTCAAGGATAATAAACGTTTCATCGGCTATGCATAAATACGGAAAAATTAATTTTGGTGATATTAACTTTAATAGGGGATATTCCAAATATAAAGCCTATACCCAATCAAAATTAGCAGTTATATTTTTTACCGAAAGCCTTTCAGAAAAGTTGGCCGATAAAGGAGTTTCTGTTAATGCCCTCCATCCCGGACTTGTAAGGACAGAAATAGGAATTAATAGGGAAAATGGTAATGGTAAGTTTATAAGGAGATTGAAAAATCCCTTTGCTATACCGCCGGAAAAAGGTTGTGAGACCTTAGTATATTTAGCATGTTCTCCAGAGGTCGAGAAAATTACGGGAAAATATTTTATAAGAAAGAAAATAAAAAGGACTTCAAATCTCTCCCACGACAAAGAAATAGCCGATAAATTGTGGCAACTTAGCGTTGATGCTACAGGAGCGGATATAATAATATGAGATTTTAAAAACTGCTGTATGAATTTGAAAGGTAAAATATTATAATAATTATTGTGAAAAAAGAATAATTATATGGAGGCATAATATGGATATAAAGAGCAGAGCTATGGATATAAAGGATTGGGTCATAGGTATAAGAAGAGATTTTCATATGCACCCGGAGTTAGGGTTTGAAGAATACAGGACCAGAGATAAAATAATAGAAAATTTAAAAGAAATCGGTATAGAATATAGAATAGTTGCCAACACAGGAGTTGTAGGAATTATAAGAGGAAAGGAAGGAGGAAAAACTGTTGCTTTAAGAGCAGATATGGATGCCCTTCCCATAAAGGAGAAAAATGATGTTTTATACAAATCAAAAGTTGAAGGAAAGATGCATGCTTGCGGCCATGACGCTCATAGTGCCATATTATTGGGAGTGAGCAGAATATTAAACGATATAAAGGATGAACTAAAAGGAAATGTTAAATTATTTTTTCAACCTGCCGAAGAAACGACAGGCGGTGCAAAGCCCATGATAGAACAAGGAGTATTGGAAAACCCAAAGGTAGACGGAATATTTGGACTTCATGTAGATAACGGATTGGATGCGGGACAGATAGGAATAAGATACGGTCAAATGAATGCTGCATCGGATATGATTAAAATAATAATAGAAGGTAAAAACAGCCACGGAGCATATCCTGATTTGGGAGTAGATGCTATAGCTATTGCTGCTTATGTAATAACCGCAATTCAAACTATCATAAGCAGAAATACCGATCCCAGGAATTCAGGAGTAATTTCTCTCGGAGTTATTAATGGAGGATATGCAGGTAATATTATAGCTGATAGAGTTGAAATTGAAGGAATAGTTAGGACATTAGATGAGGAGACGAGAGAAAGGACTATAGAAAGAATTAAAAATATAGTTGAGAAAGTAGCTGAAAGTATGGGAGGAAAAGGAGAAATCAAAAGGAGAAAAAGTTATAATGCTTTGATTAATGATGATAAAATGGTAGATATCATAAAGCAAAGCGGAGAAGGATTTCTTGAAAAGAAAAATGTGATAAAAATAAAATATCCCAGTTTCGGGGTGGAGGATTTTTCATTTTTCTCGGAAAAATGCAGCGGAGGTTTTTTCCTTCTTGGTTCTAAAAATGAGGAAAAAAATATTGTATATAGAAATCATACCCCTAAATTTGATATAGATGAAGATTGCCTTGTTTATGGGGTAATGGTTCAAGTGCAAAATGTTTTAAATTTTTTAAATGGAAATTAAAATAAAGGAGGGCATTATTTTGAATTACATAGATAAGTATAAATCATGGTTAAAAGAAGATTATTTTGATAAAGATACCAAAGAAGAACTTTTATCTATTAAAGATAATGCTAAGGAAATAGAAGATCGGTTTTATACGGATTTAAGTTTTGGAACTGCAGGACTTAGGGGAAAAATCGGAGCCGGAACAAATAGAATGAATAAATATACCGTATCTTTAGCAACTCAAGGATTAGCGGATACTATAGCTGGCTTTGGGGAAGAAGCAAAAAAAATGGGAGTTGCAATAGCCTATGATATCAGACATTATTCTAAAGATTTTGCAACAGAAGCCTCTTTGGTTTTAGCCGCTAACGGAATCAAAGTATATCTATTTGAGGATATAGCTCCTACGCCGGAACTTTCCTTTGCAATAAGGAGACTTAAGACATTATCCGGAATAGTCATTACGGCAAGTCATAATCCTAAGGATTACAATGGGTATAAGGTATATTGGAAAGAAGGCTCTCAAATACTTGATAATATAGCCGAGAAAATACTAAAAAATATTAAGGCTATAAAAAGTTTTAAAGATATTAAGACTATGAGTAAGGAAGAAGCCCTGGGTAAAGGACTTTTAAATATAATAGGGAAGGAAGTAGAAGATGAATACATAGAAAATGTATTAAGATTGTTTCTTAATGACAATATAGATAAAAATATAAATATTATATATACTCCGTTAAACGGCACCGGCAACAGACCTGTAAGAGAAGTATTAAAAGAGAGAGAATTTAAAAATATATTTGTAGTGCCGGAACAGGAGAATCCTGACTCTGACTTTACTACAGTCGGTTATCCCAATCCTGAGAATCCCAAGGTATTCGATTACGCTCAAAAATTGGGTAAAGAAGTAGACGGAGATATATTAATAGCAACAGATCCTGATTGTGACAGGGTTGCATGCATGGTTAAAAATAAAGAGGGAGAATATGTATTTTTGAACGGAAATCAAACAGGAGCTCTTTTGGTAAACTATATTTTATCATCACGAAGTAGGAAAAATACAATTCCTCAAAATGGAGTGATAGTAAAATCAATAGTTACGGGAGATTTAAGCAGAAGAATTTCAGAGAAGTACAATGTGGAAACCATAGAAACTTTAACGGGGTTTAAACATATATGCAGCAAAGCCAACGAATTTGATATAACTAAGGAACATACTTTTATATTTGGGTTTGAGGAGAGTATAGGATATGTGTATGGAACGATGGTAAGAGATAAAGACGGAGTTATTTCTTCCATGCTTATATCAGAGATGGCCGCTTATTATAAAAAAGAAGGCAAAACCTTGCTGGATGTGTTGGAAGAGTTATATAGGGAATTTGGATATTACAAAGAAAAACTGATATCTATAGTATTGGAAGGATTGGAAGGTAAAGAAAGATTTGAAAGTATAATGAAAGAAATCAGAGAAAATCCCATTACTCAAATCGGAGACAAAAAACTCATTATGACTATGGATTATTTAAATGGAGAGATTAAAAACTTAGAGAAAGGGACTGTAGAGGAAACTCATATGCCAAAATCAAATGTACTTAAATATAAATTTGATGACGGCAGCTGGTATGCGATAAGGCCTTCGGGAACGGAACCCAAAATCAAAATATATATTTATTCTACAGGTAAAAGCGAAAACCATTCGAATGAGAACATATCCCTTATTGAAAAAAAGATTATGGATAGAATTAAAAAATAACCTGAATTATTCATGACGGTAAAAAGATAAAATTTTTACCGTCAAAATTTATTTTAAAAAAATTCGTTTACTAAATATATTAATATTTCGCTAAAAAGGGGCACAAAAAGAATTTTTTTAAAATTATGATAAGTAAAAAAATTGCGGAAATTTCTTTACTCATTATAATTTCTATAGTATTATTAATATAACATCATGAGTTAGTTGGATTTGAAGAGTATATTAGTTTAACGGAAAAGATATCATGCAAAATATAAGTGCTATTTTTCATTAAATTTTTAAATATAGACATAATTAATAAAATTTAATAAGTCTTAAAACTAAAACGAGATTTGAATATCCAGTCGATGTTATTTCGCTACAAAATACAAAAACTAAATCTGTTGAGTATAAAACTACAAAAGTATGTATTAGTAAAAAGCCAAAAAATAAAATTAGCATAAAAAAGATATAATAGATATTTTATTAAGGAGGTTCCAATGGCTAACTATTTAAGAAAAAACAAATTACTTCTATTTATATATGGGATATTTTCCCTTGTGACCTATGCTTTTCTAACTTTAATATTTACTTCATATTCTTGGATAACAGATATTGCATTAAATAATGATCTTGCTCAAGGAAAAGTTGTTACCATTCAAGTTATGTTAATGCTTTTAGGGATGTTGATTTTTGTGATCACCATATCTTTTATTGAAAGATATCTTCTTTATAAAGTTTCAAAATCTTTGAGAGGAGATATGGTGAGCAAATTACTTGATTTAAACTATAATAGTTTCTATGAGAAGGATAATGTATACTATTCTTCCATGATTGTAAATGATATTGATGTTCTAGAAAATGAATACTATATGAGTTTAATCAATATTATTGGAGAAGTAATTCAAATTTTGGTTATGATATTTTTTATTGCAAAAATTGATTTAAAGTATGTATTTATTATTTTGCTATTGACCATACCTTCTCTAATACAACCTTTTTTACTTAAGAAAAAAATTGGTATAGCTGGGCTTAATAGTTCAAAGGCAATGACTCGATACAATGATAAAACTAATGAATATATCTATGGTATGGAAGAAATCACAACAAGCAATAAACATACTATATTTCAAGAAAAATTTAAAGATGATGTTTTTAAATTGGAGGATACCAGATATAATGAAAAATTCCTAGGTGCAATAAACTTTGTTTTGGCAGCTGTTGTAATTTATTTTTTAAAAGTTGGAGCTTTGATAGTCTTTGTAAATGATGTTGTAGCTAAATTAATAGAAGTTTCTGCAGCTACAGCCTTGTTTGGATATGCAAATAATATAGGTAACCCTGTATCATCCATACTGGACTATTATGAAAAAATCAATGCAAGTAAAAATGTTAAAGAAAAAGTAGATACTTTTTTAAATGAGGGAAATGATTTTGAAGATTCATTAGACGATATTGATGATATTGAAAGAATAGATGTTAAAAATCTAAGTTTTTCCTATAATGATACACAAGTTTTAAAAAATATTAATTTTACATTTAATAAAGGATATAAATATGCAATTTTTGGTGGCAGCGGCAGCGGTAAGAGTACATTGATAAAACTTATGACGGTCAGATATTTTTTAATGATATGGAGCTGAAAACAATTAAAAACAGCTCACTTTGGAAACAAATGGCATATATTCAACAGAAAGTGTTCATAATGAGTGGAACCTTAAAGGATAATATAACTTTATTCTCAAATAAATATACAGATGATGAGATAAATAAAGCCGTTAAATTTTCAGGACTTGATGGATTAATAAAAAGCCTACCTAATGGTATCGATACATATATAGAGGAAGGCGGAAAGAATTTTTCAGGAGGAGAAAAGCAGAGAATTTCATTGGCTAGGGCGTTACTATCAGATAAATCTATTTTCTTATTAGATGAAAGTTTTTCTGCACTTGATAATAAAAATTCTATGGAAATTGAAAAGAATATTTTGGACATTGATAAGACTATAATAATGATTAGCCATAGACCTAACGATAATCTATATAAATATGATGATATTATAGTTTTTAAAGATGGAGAAATAGCGGAACACGGTTTATATGATGAATTGCTTAAGAAAGACACATATTTTTACAATCTAATCCAAGATAGCAAGGAAGGGGAAAACGATGAAGAAAAGAAACAATGTAGTTCTGAAAGCACTTTTTCATAGTCCCTTAAAGATACTTGGACTTACGATATTATACATATTTACGGCAATTTTTGTAAACATTTTAAGCAAGGATTTAGGAACTGCATTTGATATTGGAATCAGCGGATCAACTAATGATTTTAAAGATTATGCTATTAAAATAACTCTAACTCTTGCACTTTTATTGGCATTTCAATTTTTAGCCAATGTATTTGAGCAAAAATATTATTTTGAAACTTTAAAGAGAACTAGGCTTGGTATCTTTAATGAAATAGGTAAGAAACCATTATATAAATTTATTGAAAAGGATTGTGGAGAATATAGCTCTTCACTTATTAATGATGTAAAATTATTAGAAGAACAATTTTTTAACCCCGTAAGGCTTACCTATAATCATGTGATTAAGCTGATAATAGCTATAGTGTTTGTAATACAAATTAATGTGGGAATCACTATATTTATAATTATTGCTAGTTTCATCCCTATATTAATACCAAACCTTTTTACAAAAAAGCTATCAGAAAAATTTTCAAACTATAGTGTCGGTATATCTAATTACACTATGAATCTAAATGAACTATTAGAAGGTTATGATGTAATAAAAACTTATAATGCAGAGGATTCTATAAAGTTTAGACATAATGAAATCAATGAAGCAGCTTTAACTACAAAAAGAAATGCATATAATTTTTTGGGGATTGTATCCAATATTGCAGCCATAACTTCGATTTTTGTAATGATGGGGGCATTATTAATCGGCATGTTTTTATCTATTCACGGTATTCTAACAGTAGGTGAAGTTTTTGCTATAACTTTTATATCCAGTAATATTACAGCTCCTCTCAGTACAATTAGTAGCAATTTTTCAAATATTAAAGGCAGTAAAAAAATCATTCAAAAATTCAATAACGAAGAATATAAGAAAGATGAATTAGTAGAACTGAACAATATTAATAAAGGTATAGAATTTAAAAATTACTTTTTAACTATCAATAAACCAATTTTAAAAAATGTTAACTATACTTTTGAAATTGGTAAAAAATATGCTATAGTAGGTGGGAGCGGGAGCGGTAAAAGCTCGTTAGTGAAGAGTATATTGGGATATTATTACGACTATTCCGGGGATATCTTTGTAGATGGGTTAGAATTGAGAACTATAAATATAAATAGTGTATATGACAATATTTCATATGTTCCACAAAGTGTATCCTTTTTCCAAGGAACAATTAGAGATAATTTAAGTTATTTTAAATCAAATACAAAATTGAAACTAACAGAAGTATTAGAATTTGCAAATATATACAAGAAAATACAGAGTCTACCTAATAAATTAGATACTGAAATAGATAGAACTGTTTCAGAACTTTCTGGGGGTGAAAAACAAAGGATTGGTATTGCTAGATCCGTAGTAGAGGGTAAACAAATTTTTATTTTAGATGAAGCCACATCTGCGTTAGATGGTAAAAATTATAATATAGTTGAAAATAATATTTTAGAAAAAGATATAACATTAATTACAGTTACCCATAGACTAGATAAAAATATTTTAGAAAAATATGATGATATTATTGTTTTAGAAAATGGAGAAATAGTTGAAAATGGAAGATTTGAAGATCTCATAGATAAGAAAAGCCATTTTTATCAATTATATTTTGGAAACTGATGTGTTTAAATAATGGGAAATATTCTTGTTCGGCAGAGCCGCCAGTGCGGTACGGTGAGAGCCACCTATATTATGATGGATAATTCAAAAAATAGTTTTGATTTAGAACCTTGGTATATTCCAAGGTTTTTTCTTTTTCATGAATAGATTTTTGCTTTCTATCAAAGAATATTTCTTATATGAATAAGATGGGAGTGATAAAAATTAAAGCAGTAATAATGTCCGGAGGAAAAGGAACTCGGCTCAGACCTCTTACATGTCAAATTCCAAAACCTATGGTTCCTATATTTAATAAACCCGTTATGGAATATATAATTAAACTTTTGAAAAGTCACAATATTTATGATATAGCTGTGACTCTTCATTATTTACCCAACGAAATAACGGAATATTTCAACGAAGGAGAAAAATATGGGGTTCATATGAGTTATTTTATAGAAGATGTCCCTCTCGGAACTGGAGGAAGTGTAAAAAATGCTAAAGGATTTTTAGACAGCACGTTTTTAGTAATAAGTGGAGATGCCTTTACAAATATTGATATAACCAAGGCCGTAAAATTCCATAAGGAAAATAATTCAAAAGCTACTTTAATTTTAAAAAAAGAGCCCATACCTTTAGAATATGGTGTAGTAATTACCGGCGAAGATGGGAGGATAAAGAAGTTTTTAGAAAAACCCGGTTGGGGAGAAGTATTCAGCGATACTATCAATACGGGAATATATATTCTTGAACCGGAAGTAATGAATTATTATAAGGCCGGAGAAAATTTTGATTTCGGCAAGGATTTGTTTCCTCGTTTGCTTAAAGATGGTATTCCAATGTATGGATATATAACTTCGGATTATTGGTGTGATGTCGGAGATTTACATTCTTATATGAATACTCACGTTGATTTTTTGGAGAAAAAAGTTTTTCCTGTAGAGGATGCCGAAGAAGTAAAAAAAGGCATATGGATAGGCAGGGGAACAATAGTTGAAGAAGGCGCTCAACTGTTTCCTCCTGTTTATATAGGAAAAAATACTATAGTAAAGAAGGATTCAAAGATTTATGGTTGTACCGTAATAGGGGATAATTGCTACTTAGGCGAAAATACATCTGTTAAGAAGAGTATCCTATGGAAGAATGTCCATATATGTAACAATGCCGAGATAAGAAAATCGGTCTTGTGTGATGGTGTGAGGATATCCGATAGAGTAAGGATATTTGAAAATTCGGTAATAGGCACTTCATCCATAATTAAGGATAACGCTGTTATAAAATCTAATGTTAAAGTATGGCCTGAAAAAAGAGTTGAAAGGGATATGGTTGTTAAAAATGATTTGATCTGGGGTACCGGTGTTTCTAAAAATATATTTGGGAAAAGAGGCGTATCCGGAATATTTAATCAGGATATAACAACGGAGTTTTCGTCAAAATTGGGAGGAGTATTTGCTTCATTATATCAAGGAAAAAGTTTATTTGTCATAGCTTCCGATGAGAAAGATTCATCTCAAATCATAAAAAATGCATTAAATTCGGGAGTAGTTTCCGCAGGAGGAAGAATGGTGGATATTCGTGTAGGAACTGTTCCCATGGTAAGATATGCTGTCAATTACCTTAAAGGAGACGGAGGTATTTTTGTAAGCTGCGGAGATTCAAATTCAGACACAATATCAATAGAGTTTTTTGATGATAAAGGGAAAAATATTGACAGAACTCAAGAAAGAAAAATTGAAAATGAATTTTCTATCGGAGATTTTAATAGAACAAATGGGGACAAAATAAAGGATATAATTGAAATTTCAAATTTTTCGTCTCTTTATCTAAAATACGGAGAGGAGATTCTTGATCATATTTCATCAATAAAGGAGAAAAGGCCTAAAATCGTTATAGGCTCAAAATCAAAATATATTATTGATTTGGCAGAGAAATATTTAAAGAATATAGGCTGTAATACTGTTTCCATATTAGAAGAAGAATTAAAGGAGATAAAAGAAAAAATTATATCTGTAAAGGGAGATATGGGTATAATAGTTTTCCAGAATGGGGAAAATATTATTTTAATTGACCACGAAGGAAATTTTATAAAAGACGAAAAATATAATTTCCTTACTTTTTTGATAGGATTGGAAACTAAGAAGATTAAAAACATAGTCATTCCTTATAATTTTCCAAGGACAGCTGTTTCATTGGCGGAAAATTACGGAGGAAGTATATCTATAACAAAAACGAATGTGTCTGAGATAATGAAGGAAATGGAAAAAGATGATTCGCATTTCCAATATATATTAAGTTTTGATGCTCTATTTGCTGCAGGGAAAATAATAGATTATGTATCCTATAAAAATATAAAGTTGAAAGATATTGCCTCAGAGATACCGGATTTTCATTTTATAAAGAAAGAAATACCATGCAAGTGGGAAGATAAAGGGAAGATTGTAAGACTTTTGTCGGAAGATAAAAAGCAGCAACTGGAGATGTTTGAAGGAGTAAGGTTTTTAGATAAAAACGGTTGGGCATTAATACTTCCTGATATTGAGAAACCTACTTTTAATTTATATGCTGAAGGTAGTACCGAAGAATTTGCAGAAGAAATATCGGATTTCTACTATGAAAAAATTAAAAGACTTTTGGAAGACAAAAGATAATATTTTGTTTGGGAGGAAGAAATATTCATGTGGCAGCTTTTTTTCATGTATTTTGCTACTTTGTTATTGCTTATCATATACATTGTTATTTATTTAAGAAAGGATAACAAAGAATATATTGAAGTGGCAGATGTATTGTTAAATAATGAAGAACTTTTTAAACATGCGAGGGAAATCGGAAGAATAGATGTAGGGGAAAAGAGTATGGATGTTAAATATTGTCTGCTCAATAGATTAGATAGAAATTTTGAAGATATTGAGGACATATATTTAAATCTGAATGAAGAGTTTAATAAAAAAAGAGAATTGCCAAAAGCCTCCGAATGGCTTTTGGACAATTTCTATATTGTTGAACTTCAATATAAAATGGTCAGACAAAATCTTGAAAGAGAAAAAAAATTCAAACTCAGAACTTTAACTGCAGGGCCTCTTAAGGGCTATCCAAGAGTGTACAGGGTAGCTTTAGAGCTGATATCCCATTCTGAAGGAATAATTACAGAGGAGAACATTATTAAATTCATAAATTTTTATCAAAGAGAAACCATTCTTTCCATAAAGGAAATATCAGCTTTATCTCTTATGTTTACTTTTGCGCTTATGGAATATGTAAGAAATATTTCAATAAAAATAGACGAGACTCAAAGAGTGTGGAAGGAAGCAGAAGAAGTACCATTAAGTGATATAGATGAAATTGAAAAGTATATAGATAAGTATGGAAAGGTAAATACCTCCTTTATTGAACATCTTCTTAAAAGAGTGAAAAAAGAAAAAGAAGATGGAAATTTGTATGCAAATTTGTTGGAGAAGAAGATTACTTATCTGGGGACAGATATAAAAACAGTATTGGAGAAAGAATATAAAAAACAAGGCCATATGAAAATATCCATAGGGAATGGAATAACAAGTATGAAATCCATATCGAACTTGGATTGGAATTACATATTTGAATCATTATGCGTTGTAGAAAAAATATTAAAGGAAGACCCTATGGAAGTATATCAAAATATGGATAAAGAATCCAAAAATTATTATAGATATCAGGTAGAAAAATTAGCCGAAAAATTAAATACTCAGGAGACTTTTATAGCAAGAAAAGCTATAGAATTGGCGAAAGAAGAAAATGACAAGAAAAATATGGGCAGAGAAAGTCACGTTGGATATTATATACTTGATAAAGGAAGAAAAAAAATATTTGAAAGTTTAGGATATACAGGAAAATCATCACTTATGTATTTGAACAATTCATTTCTTTATATAATTCCGATTGTATTATTATCTCTGCTTATGAGTGGTATATTGGCGAGATACGGTTATTTGAGAAATGGAACGAGTATGGGAGCAGTTATATTTTTAACTGTATTTATTCCCTTTATGACTATTTCAACTGCAGTTGTTAATGAAATATATTCCAAAGTATACAAACCGAAACTTCTTCCTAAAATTGAATTTAAAGAAGGGATACCCGAAAAATGTAAAACATTCTTGGTTATTCCAACTCTTATTACCAATAAGAAACGGGTTAAAGAGCTTGCGGAAAATCTTGAAACCCATTATCTGTCTAATAAAGAGAAAAATATTTATTTTGGGATAATAGGAGATTTTGCGGATTCTGAAAAAGAAGAGATGGAAGATGATCACGAGATAACAGAAGAAGGACTAAAATGGATTAATAAACTTAACGAAAAATATGCTGGAGATGAAAATATATTTTATTATTTTCACAGAAAAAGAGTTTATTCAAAAACTGAAGAAAAATGGACAGGATGGGAAAGAAAAAGAGGAGCTTTAGTAGAATTTAACAACCTTATTTCAGGGAAAAAAGGCACTACATTTTATGTTATTTCCGGTAATGTAGAAAATTTAATGGAAAAAATCAAATATGTTGTTACTTTAGATGCTGATACTAAAATCCCTATTGGAGGAGTTAAGAAGTTAGTAGGGACTATAAGTCATCCTTTAAATTCCCCTGAAGTCTATAAATATAGAGATATCGTTCGTGAAGGATTTGGAATTATTCAACCGAGAATAACAGTAAATATGGAAAGTGCAAATAAATCATTGTTTACAAGGATTTATGCAGGCCATGGAGGAATAGATCCTTATACCACATCCGTATCCAATGTATATCAGGATGTTTTTGGAGAAGGAATATTTACAGGTAAGGGAATATATGATCTCAATGCGTTTCAGCAGGGTCTGAAGGATAAGATACCGGAAAACAGCATTTTAAGCCATGATTTAATAGAAGGAATTTATTTGAGAGCAGGCCTTGCTTCAGATATAGAATTGGTAGACGAATATCCATGGAAATATAATTCCTATATAATGAGGCAACATAGATGGGTAAGAGGAGATTGGCAGCTAATAAAATTTTTATTTTCCAGAGATAGGTCAATAAACGCTATTTCCCGATGGAAGATATGGGATAATATGAGAAGAAGTATTTCTCCCATTGCCACTATGCTGACTTTGATATTGGGAATTATAATTTTCCCGGGGAATAAATACATATGGATAGGAATAAGTCTGATTTCTTTATTTATGCCCTTTATAATCGGATTTATAGAATCCATATTATATAGAAATTTCAGGATAAGTATGATCAAAATTAACGGAAATATAATTACAGGATGGAAAGGGCTGATATACCAAGGAACACTTTCATTCATGTTTTTACCTTATGAAAGTTATATGATGGCTGATGCCATAATAAGAACTTTGTGCAGAGTTTTTATTACAAAGAAAAACTTAATCCAATGGACCACAGCCTTTGATGTAGAAAAAGAACTTACCAATGATATAAAAAGCTATTTTAAGCTGATGAATAAAGGTGTATTAATCAGCGTATTGACTTTAGCGTTGGTTTATATATTAAATCCCCATAATATATGGATAGGATTGATAATAAGCTTTTTGTGGTTTATTTCTCCCATAGCGGCTTTTAAAATAAGCAATGAAGATAAAGACGAAAAAAAGATGATATCAGAAAGGGATTTAAGAACCTTGAGGAGAATATCTCGAAAAACTTGGAATTATTATGAAGAATTTACAAATGAAGAAAACAATTTTATTCCGCCGGATAATTTTCAGGAATATCCATATAACGGATTGGCTTACAGAACTTCTCCGACCAATATAGGATTTTATCTTTTAGCGGTACTTTCGGCAAGGGATTTTGGATATATAAGTACTAAACATATGATCGATTTGATAGAAAAAACTATTTATACTATTAACAAAATGGATAAGTGGGAAGGCCATTTATATAATTGGTACGGAACTTTGGATTTAAAACCCTTAAGACCTTATTTTATTTCGACCGTAGACAGCGGAAATTTTGTAGCTTATTTGATAGTGCTGAAAGAGGGAATTAAGGAATATTTAAACAGACCGTTTTTTGAAGGAAGTATTATTGACGGCTTTATTGATACGGGGGTTTTAATTGAGGATAATGAAGTAAGAAATTTGATTTTGAATGAATTTAACTCCGTGTCTAGGATAAGGGAAAAGGAATTAACCGATATAGAAAATAAATTTATTGTTTGTAAAGATAATAATGAAAATAAAAAAGATAAGTGGTTAGAAAATTCTATAGGATTTATCAAAGATCTAAAAGCTGAATATACCGAATTTTTTTCTGACAGCGATATAGAAGATACATTTGAGTTAAAACCTGCAGAATTAGTTAAATATTATGAAGAACTGATTAATGAAGAGGAAGCAGAAAGTGATTCATATAAAGACCTTTTTAGATTGAAATGCAATGCTGAGGATTTTATAGAAAGATGTAAGAATTTGATAGACAATATTGAACATTTAATATCCGAAACAAAATTCAAACCTTTATACGATAACAAAAAATGTTTATTTTCCGTTGGATATAATGTTGAGGATAAAAAGATTGTAAATTCCTATTACGATTTATTGGCTTCTGAAGCAAGAACGGCCAGCTATATATCTTTATCGAGAGGAGAAGTACCCGCGGACCATTGGTTTAAACTGGGGAGACCTTTGGTCGTGAAAAAAGGGTTCAGAAGTTTAGCATCTTGGGCAGGAACCATGTTTGAATATTTGATGCCTGCTTTGACAATAAAGAGTTACAAAAATACGCTTTTGGATGAAACCTATAAAACTTCGGTTAAAATTCATATAGACTATGGAACGGATAAAAAGATACCTTGGGGAATATCCGAGTCGTGTTTCTTTGCCTTTGATTCCAATTTGAACTACCAATATAAAGCCTTTGGAGTTCCATTTTTGGGATTTAAAAGAGGACTAAAGGACGATACCGTAGTATCCCCTTATTCTACTATTCTGTCTTTGAACATAAACTATGAGGCTGCGTTAGAGAATATAAGAAAATTAATAGAGGAAAACTTGGAAGGAGAATACGGATTTTTTGAATCCATAGATTATACTTACAGCAGACTTCCTATGAATATGGATAAAGCTGTAGTTAAAAGTTATATGACCCATCATCAGGGAATGATATTCGTATCCATAGACAATTTTTTGAAGGATAATTCCATGGTTAAGAGATTTCACCGAGATCCGGAGATGAAATGCGGAGAGCTGTTTCTTCAGGAAAAAATACCTTTAAGAGCTATTGTGGCAAAGGAAACCGAAAATCTTATTCGTACAGAAGAAAAAGCCAAGAAAAATGAGATGAATATTATAAGAAGGTATGATGAAAGAAGTCTTTCCTATACCAAATGCCATGTATTGTCATCGGGAGACTATTCTTTGATGATTACGAACAGAGGAAGCGGATTTTCAAAAAAAGGCGATATATATATAAACAGATGGAGAGAAGATTTTTTAACTAAAAGTTACGGGAATTTTGTATATATTTCCGACCTGAAAAGGAATAAATTCTGGTCTAATACCTATGAGCCGACTAATGTAATTCCCGAAAAGTATAAGGTGGAATTTTCAAATCATAAGGTTGATTTTTATAGGTTGGACGGGGATATTGAAACCAAAACGGAAATAGTTCTTCTTCCTGAAGAAGAAGGAGAAGTCAGGAAAATTACTATAAAGAATATCGGCAATGAAGATACATTAATAGAAATAACAAGCTATTTGGAATTAGTCGGGGATAAGATAGAAAATGATACTACCCATTCGGTTTTTAACAATTTATTTATAAAAACCGAGATATGTGAAGAAATCCATATGCTTCTCGGAGAGAGAAGAAAGAGAAATAAAAATGAAGAAAAGGTATGGGTATACCATATGGGAAAGATATACGAAAATGCGGAAGAAAATTTTCAATATGAGACCAACAGGCTGAATTTTGTTGGCAGAGGAAAAAATTTGAGATATCCCAATGCTTTATCTAAGGGACTCACGAATACGGCCGGAGTTGTATTGGATCCCATTATGAGTATAGGAAAAAGGGTTAAGATAAAAGGAAAGGAAAGTATAACAATTTATTTTTTAACCGGAATTACCGATACAAAAGAAAATGCCGTAAATATCGGCAAAAAATATTCGGACCAAGGACAAATGGAAAGGTCGCTGGAATTAGCTTATACGAGAAGTCAGACGGAAATAGGATATTTAAACTTGAAATCCAATGAAATTAGGCTGTATCAGGATATTCTGAATGATATTTTACTGCTGGAAGGCAACAGTAAAAGAAGATATGATGAAATAATAAGGAAAAATGAAAAAGGGCAGAACGGATTATGGGCTTACGGAATTTCAGGGGATCTTCCCTTGGTATTGGTAGTTATCAAAAATGTAGACGGAATTGATAACTTAAAAACTATTTTAAGAGCTCATGAGTATTGGACATTTAAAGGTATAAAAATTGATTTGCTGATTTTAATTGAAGATGGAAACTCATATTATCAACCTTTGTTAGATAATGTGAGAGATATGGTCTACGAATATAGAGGAAATTTTGTAGAAATACAAGGAGGAATATTTATACAAAATGGCAATGACATACCTCTGCAGGATAAAGGGCTTTTTTATAAATGGGCAAATATTGTGATAGATTCATCTGTAGGATATATAAAGGAAAATTACAAAAAGGTTGGCATACCTTATAAAAAATATAATAAAGACCCGATAAAGTATGATTCTTCGGATAAAAATTTAGAATTAAGATTTTTCAATGGTTATGGAGGCTTCTCTCAAGACGGAAGGGAATATATTATCAAATTAAATAAGGATATCAATACTCCGTTACCTTGGATAAATGTTATTTCCAACGACAAATTCGGATTTATAGTAAGCGAAAGGGGAAGCAGTTTTACTTGGGCTGATAACAGCAGAGAAAATAAACTTACACCTTGGTACAATGATTTAGCAGAAGATCCGTCGGGGGAGATCATATATATAAGGGATGAAGAAACAGGGCATATATGGAATATAACTCCTGGGCCTATAAGAGAAAATGAGGATTATATTATCTCCCACGGAATGGGATATACAAATTTTTATCATGACAGCAATGGAATGGAGCAGAATTTGACTATGTTTGTTTCCATGGAAGACAATATAAAAATTAATTATATAAAGATTAAAAACAATTCTCCTTTTGAAAGGAAATTATCCTTGGCATATTTCGCAAGACCTGTTTTAGGGGTTGAAGACGGCAAAGAAAGGAAGCACGTTGAAACATATATGGATGAAAAAAAAGAGATATTTTATGCACTAAACAGTACTAATAGTGAATTTAGAGGAAGTACCCTATATATGGGTTCATCGGAGAAGATCAAAAGCTACACGGGAGATAGAAAAGAATTTCTTGGTTCAGGTTCCTTCGAAAATCCGGAAGGAATGAAAAGAGACAGCTTTTCTAATATGGCAGGAATAGGCATGGACCCTTGCTGTGTAATAAATATTGATTTAACTGTTCCCTCGGGAAAAGAAAAGGAATTGGTTTTTTTAATTGGTGAAAGTAAGGGAGTCAAGAGCGGAAGAGAGACGATAAGCAAATATAAAGACATTGGATACTCTAAAATGATGCTGGAGAAAGCCAAATATTTTTGGACGGATTTGTTAACTAAAATTCAGATAGAAACTCCCGATGAATCCATGAATCTGCTTATGAATAATTTTCTTCTGTATCAGACCATTGCTTGCAGGTTATGGGCAAGGGCAGGATTTTATCAGGTTGGAGGTGCCTACGGAGCGAGAGATCAAATTCAGGACAGTATGAACTGCATATATGTGTTTCCTGAGTTAACAAGAAAACAAATTATATTAAATTGCCGTCACCAATTTTTGGAAGGGGATATACAACACTGGTGGCATCCGGATCCCTATTCTGACGTCCACAAGGGAATAAGGTCAAAATGTTCAGATGATCTTTTATGGCTTCCTTATGTATTAGCCGAATATGTCAAGATTACGGAAGATTATGAGATTTTAAATGAGAAAGTTTATTTTATAGAAAGTATGCCGTTAAATGAAGAAGAATATGAAAGATATGAGATACCTGATATTTCAAATGTAGAAGAGAACGTCTATGAGCATTGTGTAAAAGCAATAGAGAAATCCCTTGTCTTCGGAGAAAGAGGATTACCTCTTATGGGTTCGGGAGACTGGAATGACGGTATGAACAGAGTAGGATTTAAAGGAAAGGGCGAAAGCGTATGGCTTGGATGGTTCCTTATATCGGTACTTGAGAAATTTATTCCTATATGTGAAAAAATGAATGATAAGGAGAAAGTCAGCCGGTACAAAGGAGTTATTAATGATATTAAATATTCCATTGAAAAAAATTGCTGGGATGGAGATTGGTATTTAAGAGCTTTCTTTGATGACGGGACTCCCATAGGGTCAAAAGAAAGCAGTGAGTGTATAATAGATTCTATCTCTCAATCTTGGGCAGTAATATCGGGAATGGGAGATTGGGACAGAATTGAAAAATCCCTAAATTCATTAGAAAAATATTTAATTAATGAAGATAAGGGTATGATACTTTTGTTTACTCCTCCTTTTGATAATATATCCGAAGACCCCGGTTATATAAAGAGTTATGTTCCCGGAGTGAGAGAAAACGGAGGACAATATACTCACGGGGCAATATGGGTAATAAGTGCCTTTGCCAAAACCGGAAAGGGAGACAGAGCTTATGAGCTTTTTCACATGATTAACCCCATCAACCACTCAAGGAGTGCCATAGAATGTTCCAATTATAAAGTTGAACCTTATGTTATGGCAGCAGATGTCTATAACGTTAATCCTCATGTAGGAAGAGGCGGATGGACGTGGTATACGGGATCGGCAGGGTGGATGTACAAAGTTGGACTTGAAGATATATTGGGATTTAAAAAGGAAGGAAACAGATTGTATATAAATCCATGTATACCGAGGAAATGGGATAAATATACTATTAAGTACAGATATAAAAATACCCATTATAATATAATGATTAAAAATCCGTATAAAGTCAATAGAGGGGTTAATTATATAATGATTGACGGGAATAAAATTGCCGAAAAGTATATTTTATTGCAAAATGACGGAGGGGAACATCTCATTGAGGTAATATTGGGAAGTTATAGAGACAGTTAGAAGGAAGATATAAATCTAAATGTGTCCTTTAAAAAATGCAATTTTGCTTAGCCAAAATTGCATTTTTATGTATATAGGGGCAAATATATATTATTGAACTGATGAATGTAATGTGATAGAATGTGTAAGGTAGGAATATATTTAATTTATGCAAAGAGAAATGTTTTTATAATTATTAAATAGATAATGAAAAAAATTTTAAAAATAAAAAGAAAGGTAGGAATCAAAATGAGCAATTGCTGCGACGAAAAAAAACTGGAAGCGAATTTTAAAGATGAACAAGTAGATCTTTCGCTCTTAGATGAAACTTTAAATGAATTAAGTCATGAAAAGGGAAATCTCATCAGCATTTTACAAAAAGCTCAAGATATATACGGCTATTTGCCTTTAAGCGTTTTAAAGTATATATCGGCTGAAACGGGGGTTAAAAGAGCAACAATATATGGAGTAGCAACATTTTATACTCAATTCAGATTAAATCCTATTGGGAAATATTTGATACTCCAATGCCAAGGGACAGCCTGTCATGTTAACGGTTCTGATGAGGTGAGCAGGGCATTACGTGAAGAATTAAAAATAACTCCGGGAGAGACTACTCCGGATGGAATCTTTACGTTGGAGAATGTTGCTTGCCTCGGTTGCTGTAGTTTGGCACCCGTAATGATGATTAATGGAGAAGCTTATGGTAAACTGACTCCTGCTAAAGCAACAAAGATTATAAGAGATATATACAAAAAGGAAAGAGAAGGTGAAAAGAATGAAAATTAGGGTTGGTTTAGGCAGTTGCGGTATAGCTGCGGGAGGCGGAAAATTACTTGATATAATAAAAGACGAAGTTTCTAACGAAAAACTTGACATTTCTGTAGAACCTACCGGCTGTATTGGAATGTGTTTTTATGAACCAATTGTTGATGTTGTTGATGGGGGCAAGACTTACAGTTACGGATTTGTTGATGAAAAACTTGCAAGGGAAATAGTAGACAAGCATGTGAAAAATGGACAACCGATTGAAGATAAATTAATATATACCAGTGACGAACCGGCAGGTTATGTTAAAAAACAAGTTAAAGTTGCCCTTGAAAATTGCGGCAGGATAAACCCGGAAAACATAGATGATTACATTGAAAAGGGAGGGTATTCATCTGCAGAGAGAATTTTGAAATCCATGAGCCCTGAAGAAGTAATAGAGGAAATTAAAATTTCGGGATTAAGAGGAAGAGGAGGAGCCGGTTTTCCTACTTGGTTTAAATGGAATGCAGCTCGTCAATCTAAAGGAGATACAAAGTATGTAGTTTGTAACGCAGATGAAGGAGATCCGGGAGCTTTTATGGATAGAAGCGTATTGGAAGGAGATCCTCACAGAGTCATAGAAGGTATGATTATTGCCGGATATTCCATAGGCTCACATCAGGGGGTTATATATTGCCGTGCGGAATATCCCCTTGCAATTAAGAGATTGGAAATTGCCATGAAGCAGGCAAGAGAAAGAAATTACCTCGGAAATAATATATTTGGTTCTTCTTTTAATTTTGATATAAGGATTAAAAAGGGAGCGGGAGCTTTCGTGTGCGGAGAAGAAACGGCCCTTATAGCATCCCTTGAAGGGGAAAGAGGAATGCCAAGGTTGAAACCACCTTTCCCGGCTCAATCAGGTTATTGGAAAAAGCCTACAAATATTAATAATGTTGAAACTTATGCAAACGTACCTTGGATAATGCTTCACGGACCTGAAAAATTCGCAGAAATGGGTACGGAAAAGAGCAAGGGAACGAAGGTATTTGCTCTTACGGGAAAGATAAAAAACGGCGGACTTGTAGAAGTACCTATGGGAATGACTCTTCGTGAAGTAATATTCGGCATTGGCGGAGGAATAAAAGGAGACAAGGAGTTCAAGGCAGTTCAATTGGGAGGCCCTTCAGGAGGATGCGTTCCAAAGGAATTATTGGATACTCCCGTAACATATGAGGATATCGTCAAAACCGGAGCTATTGTCGGTTCAGGCGGAATGGTTGTTATGGATGAAACAACCTGCATGGTTGACATGGCAAGATTTTTCCTTGACTTTACTTGTAAGGAATCCTGCGGAAAATGTATTTATTGTAGAATCGGGACTAAGAGGATGCTGGAGATACTTGAGAAGATTACTAAAGGAGAAGCAACTCTTGATGATTTGGATGAACTTGAAAATCTTGCCGTTACAGTAAAAGACGGTTCAATGTGCGGACTTGGACAGACGGCACCTAATCCTGTTTTAACAACTCTCAGATATTTTAGAGATGAATATATTGCCCATATAGTTGATAAAAAATGTCCGGCAAAGAAATGTACTGCATTGCTGACATATAATATAGATCCACAGTTCTGCGTAGGATGTACTGCTTGTGCTAGAAATTGCCCTGTTCATGCGATTTCGGGCGAAGTTAAGAAAACTCATGTAATTGATCATGAAAAATGTATTAAATGCGGAAATTGTTTAAATACATGTAAATTTAATGCTGTAAAAGTAGATTAATAAAAGGAGTGAATGGAATGTCGGTTATAAGAGTTAATATAAATGGCAGAGAAGTGGAAACCACTGTCGGCAAAAGTATATTGGATGTCGCTGAAGAAAACGGCATAGATATTCCACATCTTTGTTATGATAATAGAATGGAAATATACGGTGGCTGCGGACTTTGCGTTGTGGAAATCGAAGGTATTCCGAAACTTCAAAGGGCCTGTGCTACTCCTGTAAGAGACGGAATGGTAGTAAAAACCCACACGGACAGAATAGTAGATACAAGAAAAGCAGCGTTAAGGCTTCTTGTGTCGGATCACAGGGGAGACTGCAGACCTCCTTGCGTATTGGCTTGTCCGGCTCATACGGATTGTCAGGGCTATGTAGGGCTTATTGCTAACGGTCAGTTTGATGAAGCCTTAAAACTTATAAAGGATAAGATTCCCGTACCGGCAAGTATAGGAAGAATATGTCCTCATCCTTGTGAAGATGCATGCAGGAGACAGCTTGTGGAAGAACCTATCTCAATAGCAAGATTAAAAGCTTTTGCTGGGGATATGGATCTTGCTGGAGAAAAGTATATTCCTGAAATAAAAGAAAATACAGGGAAAAAGGTGGCAGTCGTAGGCGCGGGACCTGCCGGCCTTTCAAATGCATTTTTCTTAAGACGGGAAGGCCATGATGTAACGATATATGAGGCAATGCCTCACGGAGGCGGAATGTTGAGATACGGAATTCCGGAATACAGGCTTCCCAAAGAAGTTCTTGATAAGGAGATATCCCTTATTGAAAAGATGGGGGTTAAAATCGTATATAATACCAAACTCGGTGAAGATATAAGCCTCGAATACCTGAAAAACAATTATGACGCGGTATTTATCGGAATAGGTGCATGGAAGAGTTCAAGTATCCGATGTAAAGGTGAAGACAAAAAAGGAGTCCTCGGAGGAATTGACTTTTTGAGGGAAGTCAGCACCAACGGGAAAGCAGAAATAGGGAAAAGAGTAGCAGTAGTAGGCGGCGGAAATACCGCTATGGACGTAGCGAGAACTGCCGTAAGACTGGGCGCCGATAAAGTAAGCGTGTTATACAGAAGAACGAGGGAAGAAATTCCGGCAGAGGATGTAGAAATTGAAGAAGCGGAAGAAGAAGGAGTGGAATTTAATTATTTAGTTGCTCCTATTGAGATAACGGGTGATGACAAGGTTACAGGAATCAGATGCCAGAAGATGAAATTGGGAGAGCCCGATGCATCGGGAAGAAGAAAACCCGTTCCTATAGAAGGGGAAGAAATAGTATTTGACGTGGATACTGTTATAGGGGCAATAGGCCAGCAGGTAACTTTGGGAAATATTAAGGGATTAAATGTAACCAAGAAAAATACTATTCAGGTTAAAGAAGGAACTTATGAGACAAACATTCCAAAGGTATTTGCAGGAGGAGACGTAGTTTCGGGACCGAAAATTGCCATAGAAGCTATAGCCCAAGGCAAGGAAGCATCCATTGTAATGGACAGTTTCTTAAGAGGAGAAATCAAACCTTTGGAAGAAAGTTATTATGTAAAACAAGATGATTTAACCGAAAAGGATTTTGCAGACAGAGAAAGAATAGACAGAGCTATATCCAATGTATTATCCCCTGAAAAGAGAAAGAACAATTTCCATTCCATAAATGAGACTATGACTGCTGAAGAGGCAATGAAGGAAGGCAGCCGATGTTTGGAATGCGGATGTAAGGATTACTTTGAATGTCAGTTATTTAAATATATTAATGAATATGATATAGACCCGGACAAAGCTCACGGAGAAAAACATAAGAGAAATAACGAGGATTATCATCCGTTTATTGAGAGAAATCCGGATAAATGTATACTCTGCAGCAAATGTATCAGAGTCTGCGATGATGTAGTGGGAGTTACTGCTTTAGGGCTTATTGACAGAGGATTTAATTCCATAGCAAGCCCCGAGTTCGGACTTCATTTGAGAGATACCGAATGTATTTCCTGCGGCCAGTGCGTGGATGCATGTCCTGTAGGGGCTATTATTGAAAAATCAGCTGTTAAGAAGCAAGTACCGGTGGATTTAAAAACTACTCCTTCAGTATGTACTTTCTGCGGAGTCGGATGTAATTTGAACCTTGAAAGCAAGGGAGAATACATTTACAGAACTACTCCGAGGGAAGACTTGGAGGAAGGCCTCCTCTGCATGAAAGGTAAATTTGGAGTAGATCATGTTAATAATAAAAACAGGATATTGGAACCGACGGTTTACGGAGAAAAGGTATCTAAGAATTTAGCACTAAACCATGTAGTTAAAAAACTTCAATCCATAAGAGGAATGTATGGCAAGGATAGTATCGGAGTACTTGTTTCCCCGAGATTTACTACGGAAGAACTGTTTGTTTTGAAAAAAATTGCCGATAAACTCGGCACATCTTTGACCGGGTCCTTTGTATTAGAGGGCGGAGACGGTTTGAAGAACTTGTTCGGATATAATGCATCTGCCAACGGATATGATGAGATATACAGCACGGATTTAATTCTTTCCTTAGGGAATATATATGAAAATCATCCTGTAATGGGGATGAAGATGAGAAGGGCATATAAAAAGGGAAAGAAAATAATATCAGTATCTAAAGAAGGAACAAGGCTTGATGATATTGCAGATATAAGTTATTCTCCGGAGGATAATTTGAATTTCTTAAAAGGATTGATAAAAGTACTCATTGAACAAGGATATGTGAACGAAAAGGAAATCGGAGAAAAATCCGTAGGTTATGAGGAATTGAAAAAGTGGGTAAAAGATGCATCTGTTGACAAGAATATTGAAGCTATTGCGAAGATGTATGGAGAAGCTAAAAAGGCAATAATAGTGGTTGAAGAGGATACTCTTACGGATGAAGCCGTAAAACTTTTAGGTGAAACTGCATATCTGACCGGAAAGATAGGAAAGGCTCACAGAGGAATTATTATTATGAGAGTTAAAAACAATAGTCAAGGAGCATGGGATGTGGGCTTCAGAACTTCCGGAAAAGAAGTGGCAGAGCTTATTGAAAAAGGCCAGGTAAAAGGCTTGATAGTTTTGGGAGAAGATCCTGTCAAGGCAGATAAAAAATTAAAGGAAACATTTAAGAAACTTGAATTCCTCGGAGTATTTGATATATTCAACACGGAAACAGCCAAAGAAGCAGAAGTTGTAATTCCTATCGGAAGTTCCTATGAATCTTCGGGAAGCTTCACAAGATCCGACAGAAGGATTCAAAAAGTAAATCCGGGAATCAAACCGAGAATAGGAGAAAGCAATCTTGAACTATTCATGGATTGGGCTGACAAGTTGAATATTGAATATAGGGATTTGGAGGATATAAGGGAAGATATATCCCATACTATCCCTGAATATAGCCAATTACTGAGCTTAGAAGACCAAAACAGAATATATTGGTCTGACAAATCCGTTTCAAAAGGATTGCTGTACGATAACGGGTTTGCCACAGAAGATAAAAAAGCTCATTTATTCTCAGGGAAAGACGGAAAGATGTACAGAGAAAAGAAAGTGTATGACACTATAGATATAAACCTTGAGGAATATGCGAAAAGGGAAGGAATCAGGTAGAAAGAAACAATATGAAAAACAGGAGAATGTAAACCGCGGGGACGGTTCTTTCGGTTGGGAAAATGGCCATAAGAACCGTCCCTTCGGTTTTTTGGCAGCGCACAAACTGATATTTATCAGCTTGTGCGCTGTTTTTGTTTAGAATTTTGTTTTTTTACAGTTGCTATAACTTCCAAAGTATTAGTAGGTAACAGGTTGATTCACTATAAATTCCTTATACGGATACTTCCACCGTAAAGCTGCTTTCGGCGTGTTGCGGATTGGCGATGTACAGGTTGCGATGATGCGTGTTGTCCGCAACATGGCCCGAGCGTATGTTTTTCAAATATACGGGGTCTTTTCCAGTCCTGTCTGCCTTAACGTCGAACACAATGTCTGTTGCTTCCGATTGTGTAGCCATATCGTAATCATAGTAGGCTTTGAATGTCAGCCTCGCATTTTCAGGAAAATCTGCCGTGGTGAAATTGTTGCTTGACCTTTCTTTTTGATCTCTCTGTGGTTGCTTTTCGCTAATAATTGTAACTTTTAGGTTCATGACTATAATCCTCCTTGATTTTTATTTGTACAGGGGAGAATTTTCCCCGAATACCAACGATGAGTTTTATTTTTTTTTCTCATGCCGTCCTCATCGATTTTATAACCGTCAATAATGGCATTCCGTGCAAGGGAGCCATCGGCATCGAAGTAGTAGTTTTTTTTCGTGCTGCTGTTGTCTATGTTCAGCCAGCCAGTGAGCAATCTTTTGCCTGAGTAATATTTCTAGTTGTCGGCGTCCTTAGCTCAGCCTGTTTTCAGAGCGCCGACGGTGTGAATGTCGGTGAGGGCTTTGCCCTCCTTATAGTTCGGCGTCTTTTATCGTCCAACCCTGAGAGGTATCAGGATCCAATGGTCAGCTTGATGTAGCGATAGAGCATGGATGAAACCTCTGCGCGGGTGGAGTTAGATTTCGAATTGAACTCGTTGCCTGTGCCGCCCATCATGATACCGGCCTGCTGCATAGCCGTTATCGCTATTTTATACATGCTTCCGATGCGGTCGGCATCCGCATAAATGGTCGCCTCATGGTTTACAGGCAAAGTGTAGCCGGTAGCTTTCGCATAGTTGGTGAAGACGGCTGCAATTTCCTCACGACTGATTGCTCTATCTGGAGCGAATTGACTGTTGCCGATGCCCTGAATGATGCCATTCTGATATGCCCATTCAATGTAAGGACGATAAGCGCTGTCTGTTTTTACATCCGTGAAACTGCTCTCCGTATAAAAATTCACATCTATGCACGCAAGCCTGCCAAGAGCCGTTACCAGCATTTCCCGAGTCATAACTGCATCCGGCGTGAAGGTAGTTGCCGATGTGCCGGAGAGAAGCCCTTTGCCTACCACATAGTCAATGCTTTCCTTACCCCAATGGGTTCTGATATCGGTAAATTTGGCACTTGGTGCAGTATAACCGATACCGTACAAAGAAAAATGGTTTGTGGTAAAGATTACGCAGTTGCTGTTAGCTTCGTAAGCGGAGCCTGCGATGCGGATGGCGTTTCCATTTGCGTCTACATAAACCCCATACAAGTAGCTGGTGACTTCGTCCTTTGCTGGTGTATAGGGAATGGAAACCGTAACGACACCGCCGTCCAAGTTGGATACCGTTTTGCCGGAACTACAACTTATCGTGATGTTATACACCGGTCTTGTGCCGATTAATTCCTTGGCCGAAGCCGAAAGATTCGTCTGCGGCGCAACGGCAATGTTGATATTGCCGCTGCCCTGTTCTCGAATTTCTGCCAGCGCCTTTTTGTCAAAGGCCATTGTCGCAGGAGAACCGTTGATTTCAAAACTGGTTACGCCTGCGCTCACAAGACTGTTCAGAGAATTTCGGGTCAGGGTTGCGGTAAACGCAGTTGCTTTCCTAGGCATGGTGATATTCAGCACCACGGAAATGCCGTTTGCGGTTTTGCCCTGGGATTTTGCGTCAGATTGTGCCTTGGCAATTGCGTCTGTGATGGTTTTATCCGGGATGGCGGCGCTGGCGGCCGCACCGCCTGTTCCTGATGTTGCCATTACGGATACGACCACTGTGACAGGCTGGTCAGGTTTCTTTTCAGGTATTGTTACAGCAGGTGTAGTCGTACCGCCGGCGAAAGAAGAACTGCCCGAAGAAGAACCGTCTGAGCTACCGCCACTGTTACCGCCGCCGCTGGTATAGGTTGTTACTGTTATGGTACAGGAAGCTGTGAAACCGCCGCTGTTGGTTGTGGCGGTGATGACCGCCGTACCGTTACCGATTGCCGTTACCCTGCCGTTTGTGTCTACTGTGGCGACCGCCATGTTGCTGCTGTGCCATGTTATGGTTTTGTCCGTAGCATTGGAGGGTGTGACGGTAGCTGTCAGATCAGCTGTACGGGGCGTTGTATTGCTGTAAAGAGATAGACCTGTTATGGTTCAGGGTTATTCCTGTCACAGGGATAATACCTGCCTGTATGGTAAGCGTACCATTTTCATGCTTTAGCATGTAATTTTTGGTTTTCTCAGGAAATAGCTCTGCTTCTGTTACAAAGGTAATCGGACTGTCTCCAGGAGTATTGGTGTCGCTGACCTCACACTTTGCCACCGCTTGCCGGGAAATGGAATTATTTTTAGTATCAGTACCTACAAATCCAATATAGTTTATATAGATATCTTCTGCTGATGGAAGTGAATCGCCTTGGGATATGATATAATTTATGGGTTTTACCGTAATTTCCTTTTTCCTGATAGAAAAATCAACATCAAGAGTTCCGGTGTAATCTGATTCTTCCGGTATGGACAAGGTGACGGTATAATTCCCGGCATCGCTGGGCGGAGTCGCGCTCTCCCCATATTCGGTGCCGTTTCTTCCTTTGTAGGAATGGTTCAGTACACCTTTGTAATTGCCGGCATCCGGCGTACCGGTGTAGCCTTGCTGCGGAGTTCCGGAATATTCATCATCTGTTCCGGTGACACCGGTAATGCTGACGGGGATTTTGTCAACGGCTTTTACAGTCAGCGTAAAGTCGCTGTCTTCATATAATATGCCACCGTTGATGTCCATGGCGATGTCCTCCGATGCGCCGTTTGCCTGGCTTGACGTGTCGAAGGTTAGCATCCATTTCCAGTTTGTTGATTCATTCCGCTCAGTGACAGGTGTTCCTGAAATCAAGCTGTTTCCCGTTGACTTCACAGTATATTCCATATCGCTTGCGGGCAAATCAGGCAGATTGTAGACATATTTCTTGGTTTCCTGATTGGCTTTTACAAAAACAGTATCTGACCTTTTGCCGTCATACGCCATTTTTGTGATGGTGAGTGTTGTTCTCTCACTCTCTACCTCGGCGCAACCCTCCGCTTTTAATTTACAGTAAAGTCCGTAAGCCCCGGGCAGAAAATCTGAGGGAATAGTGTAGGTGTCAGCAGCTGTCCATTGAGTTGCATTATAGCTATAACTGTCATTGTCAATCCACCACTGGTACTCTATAGGCGCATCGTTGGTAGCGGTTGCCGTGACGGAGATTGTGCCGGGGCTTTCACCATAAGGCGCAGTCAGACTTGACGTGGGTTGCTGTGAAATCTGAATCTCCCCCGCCTCATAGCTCATTGGTTGAACGGCTCTACGCGTCATCAGCGTTACCGCTTCCGCCACGGTTACGCTAATTTGGGGTGCGGTTACATCCTCAGCAAACGCTGCTGCCGGCAGCAGGGTTAGTGCCATGCACACGGACAGAAACAGGTTTCCGATTCGTTTAACTGTTTGGTTCATATTTTGCATTACCTCCATTCTTTGCGGTGGAATCAAGATTCTGCTTCGTTCTCCAGCATTTCCATGATTTCATCCAGTGTCAGGCTTGCACCGTTGGCCCAATAGACACGTTCTCCGTCCGTCTTTGGGCGGAAAAGCTCCTTAATCTCAGCAAACAGTGGGTCATCGTGCTTGGAGGCAAGTTCCAGCACGATGATGCTGCCGTTTGCCAGTTCTACGGAAATACATTCGGATTGCTCATCAAGTGCCTCCACCTTTACAATTTTTTTTGCCATACTTATGTCTCCCTTGCCATTTCCATGACTTCTGAAAGAGATAGCCGGGGGCCATCCCGCCAGTAGATGCCCTCGCCGTCCGTTTCGGGGAAAGACAGTTTCCCGTTTCGGTATAGGCGCAGAAAGTCAGGATCATCCTGCTTGGATTTCAGGGAAAGCAGCAGGACCTGCCCGTTGTGGAAATGAATATCCAGCAGTGTGCCAAGCGTTCCCCCTTCGGGGTCGGCACAAGTTGCAACATAGCTGATTTTCGCCATGTTCTTTTACCTCCTTATGTTCGTTCCTGCATGATTTCCTGCGGAACTATTTTAAGTGTAGCGCAACCGTTTCCTCCTGTGTAAATTGCTAAGAAATCTTAGCAGTTTTTTTGAAAAAATTTTTCGCTTACCAAAATCGTTAAAATATGGTATAATTTTAGGCAGAAAATTCAAAATGGGATCGGGGTGATGAGATGGAAAAGGCGAAAATACTGATGGTCGAGGATGAAGTGAACGTGCTTTTCATGAACCGGGAGTATCTGGAGAACGAAGGCTATGATGTGGTAAGCGCATCTACTATCGCCCAGGCGCGATTTCTGCTTGAGGAACACGCCCCTGACCTGATTCTACTGGATGTGATGCTGCCCGATGGCCTGGGTTGGGATTATTGCATAGAGCTGCGCAAAAAAACCAACGCCCCCATCATCTACCTGACAGGCAGGGATGAAAATGAGAGCGTTGTAAAGGGCTTGCTTCGAGGCGGTGACGATTATGTCACCAAGCCCTATGATATGAACGTGTTGGGCGCCAGAATAGCAGCGCAGCTTCGCCGAGCCGGAATCACGGCGGAACGGATACTTGAGCTGCCGCCTCTTGTTATAGACACCTTGACCGGAGAAGTAACCTTATCCGGCAGTCCCGTGAGTCTGACAAAAAAAGAATTGCAGTTGCTCATCTGTTTTGTGCAGTTTCCCGGGCAAAGGCTCAGCCGAGAGGAAATTTACCGCCGCGCCTGGGGAGAATCCGCCGACAACACTTCCCGGACTATCACGGTACATATCACTAATCTACGCAAAAAGCTGGGCATGGGCGTAGAAAGGGATGGTTGGTTTGAAATCCGAAGTAGCGGTAAAGAAGGGTACATCTTCAGCAAGGTACGGTACTGAGCGTCATGCAACGGGGATGGTGAAGCGAAAGGTTGTCCCTTTTCCTTCCTCGCTTTCCACGGAAATCGTTCCGCCATGGGCCTCCACAATGTGCCTGCAGATATAAAGACCAAGTCCGGTGCCGGTATCCTGACCGCTGCCGGATTTTTGTTTTGTCACATACCGGTCAAAGATAAAGGGCAGTAATTCCCGGATGATGCCTGTTCCGGTGTCGGCCACACGGATTGCCACAAAGTTGCCTTCCTCCTTTGCGGACACGGTGATCTTTCCGTCTGCTGTGAAGCGGACAGCATTGGAAATCAGGTTGGCAAGCACCTGTGAAACACGGACGGGATCGGCCAGCACATCTGGTAGTCCTTCTTCGATCTGCACCTCCAAGCGGTTATTGTTCTTGTTTAGCATGGGGTAGTAGGTGGAAATGGCGACGTTGATGAGTTCGTCTGCGCCGCAGACCTTTGTTTCTATATTCATGCGTCCTTCTTCAATGCGGGTTATGTCGAGAATTTGTCCTACCATAAGTCCAAGTCTCTTAGCTTCGGAGGAAATGACTTTCATTTTTCCGGCTGCATCGGCGGTTTCCGGCGGCGATGCCAGAAGTTGCCGTTCGGCGTTTTGTGCATAGCCGGAGATTACCGCCAACGGTGTTTTCAGTTCATGGGATATATTTCCTAAAAATTCCGTTTTCATCCTGTCTAGGCTCTCCAAAGCGGCTTTTTCTGCTACCAACTTCTGTTCCACTTCTCTGGCTTCGGCCAGTACCCGGTTATTCATCAGATACAGGGAAAAAGCTTGCGCCAGTGCGAAAATCAGCATAGTCGCCTCGCTGACCGGTCGGTTTACCTCCGTATTGCCGAAAACGTCAAGGTACATTACAATATCTGCCACAGCAGAAAGAAAAAACACGGCAATACCGTACAGCGCCACCGCCTGCTCTTTGGCGGGACGGCGTAGCTTCCAGAACAATCCGGCAACGCCCGGAATGATGCACAAAAGGAGCAGCAGTTGATAATATTTCAACACAGAGGTATAGAAAATTGAATCACCAAACAGTACACATATGCCGTAGATGCCGGAGCCGACGAGAGCGGTATATTGAACGCTTTTCAGAAATTTTTCCAATGCATATTGTCCAAGATATAGGGAAAGAAAAATCGTCAGCAGTACTACGCTTAAATATTCCAGCATAAAGGAGATGTTACCGGAAATGGGGAAATACGTCCACGCCTGACTTTGCACACATTCCCGCAGGGACATGGCAATACAGGCCATAGCAAAATATAGAGTTGCCTTTGTGTGCGCCAGCATCAGATAAATACCCATCAGCGATACTGCTGCACTCAGCAGCGCACCCATGACTAACAGGCCCTTGATACGATCCGAAGCAAAGGGTTCTGTGTCCACACCTGCCTTGCTCAGGCTCAGTATCGCGAGGGAAGCGCCTCTCTTGGCATGATAAAACTGCGCACTGTGAAGAATGATGTCCATTTTTCCGTTTACGGCGGCAGCGCTGAAGGTAATATTGTTTTCCCAAATCTCCGTATCTTGCTTTGTGGTTCCGGGATGTCCGGTTTGAGCAGCCAGCCTGCCGTTCACATAAACACGCATGGCATGGCGGCCGGACAGTTTGAAAGTGAGAGTATATGTATCGCTGTTGTTAGGAAGGAGCAGAACAAACCGCTGGGAGAGATAATCCGCCCTGATTTTATCGTAACGGTCAACGTTTTCAGGTATGGAGGTATTCATGCTTTCAGGTGTCAGGTAGATATTAGGGTAGTAAGTATTGCCGGGAGCAAGGCGGATCAGGGTAACATCCGAATTTGTGATTCCGGTCAGGTCGTAAACGCTATTTTGCTCCGTAACTGTGACACTTTCGGGGTTCTCCGGCAGCCTAACAAGCACCATCAGCGCAAGAACCGTAAGAAACGCCGCCAGTATAACATTCAAAAGTTTATGCTTATAAATGAAATTTTTGATACACAGCGCCTCCTTTCTCGGCTGACTATCTTTTTATATTTCATCACGGCTTCCTCTCCATTTCGTTGTCTTTTCCTCTATTATATTTCCTGTTTGAGAAATAATCAAGCAGCAAAGAGAGTTGAAGTGAAAAGGTCGTACCAAAAGAAAATGAACAAGTAGAAGCAAAGCCTGCAGGACAAAGCATTACTTTTGCTGTTGCGGAAACTGAAACGGGAAATCAGTACTGGGCAGGGCAAAATGCTGAATGTCCTAGTAACAAATATTTTTGTTATTGACAGAACAATGTTCTTTTAATACAATAAATTTAGAGAACATTATTCTGTATATTAGAAAGGAGTAAATTATGTCACGAATTGTAAAACCGCCTGATATAAGAAAACAAGAGCTTATAGATATCGCTCTAAAACAATTTTTAGAAAAAGGATATGAGAGAACGTCCGTGCGTTCTATATTGAAAGAGGCAAATGGGGAAATAGGCATGTTTTATCATTACTTTGAATCAAAGAACGAAATATATGAGGCGGCTCTGGAGAAATATAACAAAAAATATATTGATAAAGTTGATAAGATTATTAAAGATCCGGTTTTATCTTTTGAAGAAAAGTTGGATTGTATTTTTGAAGGATTGTCAGAATCTCTTTTAGAGCATAGTTTAATGTATACTGAGAAAACAAATCCTGATATCATGAGTATTTTACATTCAATGACTTTGAAAAAAATGATCCCTTTATTTGAAGAACTTCTTATTGAAGGAGTCAAAGAAAAAAAGCTGCATACTCCGTTATCGGATATCCATCAATTGACCGGTTTTCTTTTGTTTGGAGTAAGTGCTATTATACACGATGATACGGAAGATGACATGAATATCAAAGGCAGAAATATAAAGTTGCTTTTAAACAAAATTTTGGATACAAAGGTATGAACAGTGTAAACGAGGCAATGTATTATAGTGTTCCCATTATTGCTATTCCTCTGGCAAATGACCAACCAACTATTGCAGATAGGATTGTCGAACTTAATCTCGGAATACGCTTAAATAAAAGAGCTTTAACTCCTGAGCAGCTTAGAGATACTACAATAGCTGTTTTAAATGATGTAAATATACGTTCCAAAATACAATTGATGAAAGAAACCGTGAGAAATGCTGGAGGAAGTCCATATGCCGCACTGGAAATCGACAAGTATATAAACAAACGGCAGTAATCATGAAATGAAGGATATGTTTCTGCGAGATATAAAAAAGTGAAAAGTAACTTGTTATATACTTATAAGTATGAATTAAGAAAAATTCATATTTATTTTAATTTTTTTAGAGGAAATGTAAAAATAATGTAGAATTTAATATTACCAAAAGTAAAAAAATTTAAAACATCGGGGAAAAGGGGGTATTTAAATGAGTAATCTGCTGATTGCGGAGGAGGAATCAGCTGTTGCTGAAAGTCTGGCAGATACGGCAAGATATATACGCAATGATTTAAATATCACTATAACAAAACATGCCAAAGAAGCTTTAAAATATATAAAAATCAATCATTATGACTTGTTTCTGCTGGGTATGGAATTTAAAAGCTGTACGGGAATTGAACTGGCTAAAAAGATAAGGGAGACGGAAAATCATAAATTAACGCCGATATTTTTTATAGTTTCCGTTCCCGTGAAGAAATTTGATATATCAGGAATGAGCTGCAGTGATATTAAGCTTTTACCGGAAAGGGAAATAAGGAAAGCCTTGGAAGTATTTGACGGTGAAACCGAAAAAGATGATGACCGCAAAAATCATATTGTATTATATCATAAGGGACATAGCTATGTTATAAATAAAGGAGAGATTATTTATATCGAATCAAATAAAGGTTCCGTATTTATACACACTATTAATAAAGAAATTGAAGTCCCTTCCTATAAATTTACCATGGAAAGGCTTATGGCCCAATTGGCAGAAGGCTTTGTAAGATGCCATAGAGAATATATAGTAAACACAAAATACGTAGAAGAATTTGAAGGTACAGATGTGATCAAACTTAAAAATGTAGGTATTGCTCTTCCTATCGGAAGGAAATACAGAGATTTTTTTAAAAAGTAGAACCCATATAACAAAAATATCCTTCACCTCCGTTAAAGTGACGTTCGATTAGCCGTAGATGTCGTTCACACCGATGGAGGTGTTGTTCGTTTAAAGTATATTGATATATTTTTATAAGATGATAAAATTAAAATTAGGAAAACGATATAGGGGTTGGAAAAGTGGTAGTGAAGTTATTTAAAAGAAGGTGTGTGATCATGGAAATTATTAATGCAGGAATGATTACTCCGGATTACCATGCCAACTGTCCAGACAATGGTGGTTGCATTACAAATTGTCCTGTAGATTGTATTCATTGTGTTATATATGAATCAAGTAATAATATAGAGGATTTATGTGTTCTCAATATTTAATATTATATTTTGTGTAAATTATATAAAAAATATTCGAACTATTCGAATTAATTAAAAAAGAAGGGATAATCAATTTATAATTTTATAAATTGATATAATTAATAACTTAAGCTATTAGACCCCAATTAAAAAAAAGAAAGGAGGGTTGAGATTATGGAAATTATTAATGCAGGAATGATTACTCCTGATTACAATGCACCGTGTGAAGGAGATTTTAGTTGTGGTACTAAGTGTACAGTACATGTTCCAGGTTGCATATATTGTGAGAAAATATGTATTGTTCATGCTTAATGACATAGGCATTTAGGATCATTGATCCTAAATGCCTATAAATAAAGAAAGGAGTTGTGGCAATGAAATATAAAGAATCTTTTTATAATATAGAAATTGATAGAACCGATAATTTTGTTCTTTTATTTAATTCTCTCCGTTGTGTATACGTAAAATTAAATGAAGAGTATTATGGAAGACTAAAAAGTATATCCTTAACAGATATCGATTTGGAAAATGATGTTATTACCAAGGATCTTTATAAGTATGGATTAATAATAGAAGATGATGTTGATGAAATGGATATTTTGAAATTAAACGGAGAAATATCAAAATACAATAATTTAGGCATGGGATATACGATTGCAGTGACGATGGACTGTAATATGGCTTGTCCTTACTGCTATGAGAGACACGATAAAACAAATATGACTATAGATGTGGCAGATAAAATAGTTGATAATGTTAAAAACAATATAAAGGACAAGAAATTTTTAGATATTTGTTGGTATGGTGGAGAACCGCTGCTGGCATTAGATATTGTTGAATATATGAGCGAAAAGTTAATAAAAATTTGTGAGGATAATGATGTACCTTATTATTCATTTATTGTAACTAACGGATTAAAATTGAACAGGGAGACTGCCGAGTTATTAAAAAATAAATGTAAAGTATCCGGTGCCCAAGTTACAATAGACGGGCTTGAAGAAACCCATAATAAACGTAGGATTTCCTTGGATAAGAATATTAACAGTTTTAATACTATAGTCAATAATATAGACAGCATTAAAGATTTTTTCAAAGTGTCAATAAGAGTAAATGTTGATAAAGATAACAGTAATGAGATTGATAAATTGTTGGATTATTTTTTGTACGAGATGAATTGGAAAGATGAAAAAAATGTAAATACTTATATTGCCAGAGTAGAGGATAAAAATAGATGTTCCTTAGCTTCTTGCTATTCTGTTCTGGATTTCAATAAGATTGAACAGAATTTTGTGGATAAATTGTTTGAATTAAACAGAAAATCTATTAAAAATTTTTATCCGAGGTCTATGGCAATTGCCTGTGGAGCACAGCAACTGTATGGTGCGGTTATTGATCCACATGGGAACTATTATAAGTGCTGGGAAGAAGTTGGTATAGATAAGTATAAGGTTGGAAGTGTTGGCAAAACTTCAAGAATAAATAAGAATTTTTTAAAGTACATTTATATGGATATTCCGGATGAATGTAGAGAATGTAAATATTTATCGTTATGTAACGGAGGGTGCCCTCGTACGAGATTATATAATGGTAACAAATCCTGTTGTTACAGAAATTTGGGAATTATGAAAGATATATTGAAGAAATATTATATCGTTTGGTCGGAAGAAAAGAGAGAAGGTTCATTGCCGGAAGTAAAATAGAAGAAAGGGAGTTCCATAATGAAAAAGAAAATAAGCAGTATTTTAATTATAATTTTAGCTATATTGGTTTTCATATCCGGCTGTGAAAAAGAAATAAATGTAGTTAAATATGGGGAAGGAAAAGTAACCGTGTCAGTAGACCCGAGGATTGAATTGATTTCAATCATTCAAACCCTCGCGGGAGTTAAACATCTTACAAGATTAACATTTGACTATAAAGATGATGTACTGGATTATTTTAATGAATATAAAGATCATCCAGCGGTAAAACTGTTTAAAGAATATGATTCAAAAGGGTTTAACTATCAAAGACCTATGTATTTTATACTCTGCTGTAATTACAATAAAGGATTATTATCGTTTGATGAAGAATTATATAATAAACAGGATCAACTTGATTTTAATATTTTTTCAAAGGATAAAAATAAAATAGATAATTTCATTCATCAGTTAAACGATTTCATCAGTGCAAGCAAATTTGATAATTTTTTTGATTCAAACAAGAACCGCTATGCTGGTTATATATCCAATTATGAAAAAATTGTTAATATTGTTGATGCTAAAAAAAGATTGGAACAGTATTACGGTGTTGGACAAAAATCATATAATGTCATTTTAGTACCTTTGATATTAGCTGGGGGATATGGAATTAATATAAAAAATGAAGAAAAATTAAATGATATATATTGTATTATGGGACCTATAGATATGAAAAATAACGATCTTTTATTTTATATAGAAAATCTTCCGAAATATATAGAATATCATGAGTTTAGTCATTCGTTTGTAAATCCCTTATTTTCTAAGAATAAAAATAAAATAAATGAGAACTATAAATTAAGTAAATTATTGGAAAAAGTAGGAGGCGATATGAAAAGACAGGATTATGGAAATATAGAAGGATTTTTAAATGAACTTATAGTAAGATCCGTAGTAGCAAGACTTATTAGCAAATACGAAGGAGAAGAGGATTATAAAAGAGTAATAGAGCTTGAAAAAGAAAATGGCTTTATATATATAGAAGAAGTATGTGATTCCCTTGAAAATTATGAAAAAAACAGAGATAAGTATCCGACATTTGAATCCTATTATGGTGAGATAATAAAGTGCTTAAGCAATATTGAGACAGAATAGTACAAATATGAATAAATATCAAATATGATTGAAAATCAATATAATGTGACTATACGAAGGTGTGACTGAACTATGATAATAAACGTATGGAAAAATTTTAATAGAGTGAAGATAAAAAATATTATCTATTTTATTTTATGTATGATATTGGAATGTATAATAATTTATAGGACGTTTATCCTTGGAAGGTATATTGATGCATTGATACAGATGGATAAACGATATATATATGATTTTACCGTAAAATTCATAGTGCTTCTTTTACTGTCCATTATTATTACATATTTTTTAAGAATTTTGTCAACCATGATAATAAATGATGTAGAATATTCAATAAAAAACCAAGTCTATGAACATTTGATGAAGGTTCCCAATAAAAATATCGTTAAGGATTCAGCTCATCTTGTCAGCCAAATTGATACGGACTGCAAAACCGTATCGAATTTTACGGTTAACAGTGTGATTTCTATATCGGATGCCATATTTAAGTCTGTCGTTATCTTATATATAATGATAAATACGGATGTAGGGATTTCCTTAATGATCATTTCAATCATTTCTTTAAGTGCGATTATATACTTCTTATTGAAAAAATTAATCTACAAGAAATATCTATCTTTAGTGGAAGAAGAGAATAAATATTTTTCATTTCAGAATAAATATTTGAGATTTAAGGAAACCATATCACGAAATTCGTGGTATGAGTTGTTTTCGAAAAAATTTGCAAGCAGATATAAAAATAAATACCGTAAAACCCTGGAGTTTGTTCATATTGACACCATGTATTCACAATTAATAAATGTTATGACAAATATTTGTACTATTATACTGATTTTTTACGGCGGTCTTAGAATTATTAATCATGAAATGACTTTGGGGGATTTTACGATATTAAATAATTATCAGTCTAATTTGCTTCAGGCACTGGTTGTTATTTTTTCTTTCGGAAGCGAGTATCAGAAAGCTTTGGTTTCATATAATAGATTAAAGGAAATCTTTAATATTGAAGAAAATAAAGACGGCGTTGTGAATATACAATCCGTAGATTCAATAAAAATATGCGGGTTATCGTATAAAATTGAAAATAATGTACTCTTTGAAAACGTAAATATCAATTTGAAAAAGGGTAATATCTACTGTATATCAGGTAAAAACGGTACGGGAAAATCAACTATTTTAGATATATTATCCGGAGTAAATCATGACTATGAAGGAAATATATATTATAACGGTATAGATATCAAAAACATATCCGTTACGGATACACGAAAATACAATCTTAGTTTTCTTGAGCAAGAGCCGGTTCTGATAAGCAATGATTTATATGAGAATCTGACTTTGGGATTAGATAATGTTGATAGAAATAAAATATTGGATTTATTCAATGAACTGTTTGAAAAACCTATGGAGGAGTTCTGTAAAAGGGAAGATGCATCCCTTCAAGACGAGTTGAAAATGTCCGGAGGAGAAAAGCAAAAGGTTTCTCTGATTAGAGCTTTATATAAACCTGCCGATGTTATGTTGTTAGACGAGCCCACTTCTGCTTTGGACAGTAAATCCAAGATAAAATTGATTAACATATTAAACCGTTGCAAAAAAGAAAAAATAATAATTATAATAACCCATGACAGAGATTTACTGAATATAGCAGATAAAGCATTCAATTTTGATGATAATTTTTTATCGGAAAGTCATGAAAACAGAAAGGCGGCATTTTCATAATGAAAAGGAAAATAAACTGTATTTTAATTATAATTTTAGCCATATTGGTTTTCATCTCTGGCTGCGAAAAAGAAGTAAATGTAGTTAAATATGAGAAAGGAACAGTAACCGTGTCTGTAGACCCGAGGATTGAATTAATCTCGATAATTCAAACTCTCGCGGGAGTTAAACCTCTCACAAGATTAACATTTGATTATAAAAATAATGTATTAGATTATTTTAATGAATATAGGGACTGCCCTGCAATAAAATCGTTTAAAAAATATAATTTAGAAGGGTTTGGCTATGGAAAGCTGATTTATTTTATGCTTTGCTGTAATTATAATAAAGAATTATTATCATTTGATGAAAAATTATATAATAAACAGGATCAAATTGGTATTTTTTTTAAGGATAAAAATAAAACAAACGATTTCATTCATCAATTAAATGATTTTATCAGTGTAAGCAAATTTGATGATTTTTTTGATTCAAACGAAGATTGTTATAGAAAGTATGTGGCTGCTTATGAAAAAATTGTTGATATTGTTAACATTAAAGAAAATTTGGAGCAGTACTATGGTATTGAACAAAAATCGTACAATGTTATTCTGGCACCTCTAATACAGGCGGGAGGATATGGAATTAAAATAGAAGATGAAGAAGAATTAGATGATATATATTGCATTATGGGACCTATAGATATGAAGAATAATAATCTTTTATTTTACATAGAAGATTTACCAAAATATATAGAATATCATGAGTTTAGTCATTCGTTTATAAACCCATTAGTTTTTAAGGATAAAGACAAAATAAATAAAAATTATAAATTAGTTAAACTGTTTAAAGAAGTACAGAGTGATATGCAAAAGAACTCAATTGGAACAGTAGAGACTTTTCTAGATGAATATATAGTAAGAACCGCAGTAGCAAGGCTTATTAACAAATATGAAGGAGAAGACTATTATAGGAGAGTAATAGAACTCGAAAAAGAAAAAGGTTTTATATATATAGAAGAAGTATGTAATTCCCTTGAAAATTATGAAAAAAACAGAGATAAGTATCCGACATTTGAATCCTATTATGGTGAGATAATAAAGTGTTTAAGCAGTATTGAAACAGAATAGGATAAATACCAGTGAAGTAATGTAACTATTCTAAATGTCATGGTTGGATATTTAAATGATGATGAAGCTACTTCTAAAGTTATAAAAGATGGCTGGTACTATACAAGTGATTTGGGCAAAATGGATTATGATGGGTATGTATTTATTTAGTTGGAGAAATGAATGTATAAATTCATGTAATAATGTTTTAGAAAGCGCTGTTATTGGTATAGAAGCGGAGATGATTTTTTATGAATATAAAATTATTAAAGCAAAAGGATTTTTTCCTGCTTATGTTTGGAAATATGACATCTCTTATAGGAACATCAATGCAAAATTTTGCATTGGCGCTATATGTTCTCGCTATAACACATTCAACTATCAAATTTGCTTCAGTTACAGCTATAACAATAATTCCCAAACTTATTTTCGGACCAATTTCCGGGGTTTTGGCAGATAGGTTTAATAGAAAAGGAATTATGATTGGAACGGATTTAGTGAGCGGCATTGTAGTTTTAATATATTCAGTTGTTTTTTACGTAAAGGGTAATTTAAATTTAATAGATATATATATGATTGTAATTATACTAACTACAACATCGGTTATTGACAATCCTGCGGTTCAAACTGTAATTCCGTCCATAATGAAAAAAAATGAATTAATAGATGCAAATTCCATAAACACTTTGCTTATGACTATTTCGGATATATTGGCACTTACTATTGGTGCAATATTGTATGATAATTTTGGAATAGGTATTATATTTATATTAAATTCCATAAGTTTTATAATTTCGGCTATTAGCGAAATTTTTATAAACATACCTAAAGATAATGTAAAGAATGAGAAAACAGATTTAAAGATATTTATGTCAGATTTTAAAGAAGGTATGAATTATATTAAAGGAGAGAATTTGATATTTAATCTTTTGTTTATAATGATTTTTATAAATTTTGCATTTAATCCTATATTTAAAATTGGTCTGCCGTATATTTCGACAGAAGTTTTATCAGGTAACGGCATGCAATACTCGATGCTTCGTATAACTATAATTATTTCCGGAATTATTGGCTCAATAATATCCGGAAGAATATCCAAAAAATTTGGAATAAACAAGCTTTTATTTTGGAGTGGAATAGCCATATCGGTAGCAATAGGTTTACTTGCAGTGTTTGTTTCAAAACCCTATTTAAATATTTTTGCGACTAGCATAATACCTTTTATAACGGTAATCATAATTTGCTTTATAATAATGATGATAGCTACATTATGCAATATAGTGTTTGAAACTGTGATACAAAAGACAGTTCCTCTTAATATGATGGGCAGGATACAGTCGGTAATATCTATGGTATGTACAATAGCAGTTCCGTTGGGAGAATTATTTTTTGGTGCAGTTGTAGATGTTACAAATCCAGCACTTGCAATAGGAATATCATCATCCATAATATTGATGACTATAATCCTATTTGGGAGAAGGTTTTTATATAAGAGCCAAGACCAACCTAAATTTTAATTTATAAATAGCACATAAGGACAGAAGTTATATTCTGCAATGCTAACGTCTGGTCGGAAGAAAGGAAAGAAAATTTATTGCCGGAAGCAAAATAGAAGAAAGGAAGTTCCATAATGAAAAAGAAAATAATCAGTATTTTAATTATAATTTTAGCTATATCGGTTTTCATCTCTGGCTGCGAAAGAGAAGTAAATGTAGTTAAATATGATAAAGGCACAGTGACCGTGTCTGTAGATCCGAGGATTGAATTGATTTCGATCATTCAAACCCTTGCAGGAATTGATGATCTTACGCTATTAACATTTGATTATAAAGATAATGTATTAAAGTATTTTAAAGAATATAAAGATCATCCTGTAGTAAAATTGCTTAAAGAGTATGGTTCAAAAGGGTTTAACTATACAAAGCCCATGTATTTTATGCTTTGCTGTAATTACAATAAAGGGTTATTATCATTTGATGAGGAACTATATAATAAGGGACAAGCTGAGATTTTTTTCAAGGATAAGAACCAAATAGATGATTTAATTCATCAGTTAAATGATTTTATCAGTGTAAGCAAGTTTGATAAATTTTTTGATTCAAATAAGAACCGCTATGCCGGTTATATATCCGATTATGAAAAAATTGTTAATATTGTTGATGTTAAGGAAAGGCTGGAACAGTATTATGGGGTTGGACAACAATCATATAATGTTATTTTGGCCCCTTTGATAATGGCAGGGGGATACGGTCCTAAGATAGAAAGCAAGAAGAATTTATATGATATATATTGTATTATGGGACCTATAGATACGAAGAATAATAATCTTTTGTTTTATATAAAAGATTTACCAAAGTATAAAGATTTACCGAAATATGTGGAATATCATGAGTTTAGTCATTCATTTATAAATCCCTTATTTTCTAAGAATAGAAGCAAAATAAATGATAACTATTATAAATTGAATAAATTATTTGAAGAAGTACAAGATGATATGGCGAATCAATCATATAGCGGGGTAGAAACTTTTTTAGATGAACTTATAGTTAGATCCGTAGTAGCAAGACTTATTAACAAGTATGAAGGAGAAGAATATTACAAAAATGTAATAGAGTATGAAAAAGGAATAGGCTTTATATATATAGAAGAAGTATGTAATTCCCTTGAAAATTATGAAAATAACAGAGACAAGTATCCGACCTTTGAATCCTATTATGGTGAGATAATAAAGTGTTTAAGCAATATTGAAGTAAAATAAAGGAGTAATAGGCATAATTATCACTGTTCTTAGTATTATCGGCTTGTAATATAGCCTAAATTTTTATAAGGTCAGCAAACAAATCCATTTTACCTGATATTTCAGGAGAAGAAAATATCTAAGGTGTGAAATGATTTTAGGTAGGTTGATGGACAAAATAAAACCTCTGGTCACGCTGGAATGGAGTGGTTCTTGAATTGTAAAGTCAAGGGAAAAGCTGTATAATTAAAATTAAAGATTTAATGTACATTCTGTGCTGTTTGTGGTTATAAAAATTTATTCCAGGAGTAAAAATATGAATGAAGATAACGTAAAAAAGGCGTATTCGTCTTCAAAAAATGTTTATGATGATATACTGACTCAGACAAAATGGTGGTCTAAACTATATATACGGTTCTTTTGGAACGGTATAAATGATAATGAAATCGCTGACAAGGTTTTAAAAATGATTCCGAGTGATTTTGCCGGGAAATTACTTGATGTGCCAGTTGGCACCGGAATATTCACATTAGGTAAATATATGACATTGCCAAATGTCGAAATAACGTGCATAGATTATTCAGGAGATATGTTACTTCAAGCTCAAAAAAGATTTTCCGATAGTAAACTCAGAAATGTTACTTGCATGCAAGGTGATGTAGGAAACCTAAAATTCAGCAATGAAACATTTGATATTGTCCTATCTATGAACGGATTTCATGCTTTTCCTGACAAAGAGAAGGCATTTTCTGAAACTGCACGTGTTATAAAAAAAGGTGGTATCTTTTGCGGCTGTTTTTATATTAAAGGGCAATGTAAACGTACGGATTTTATCGTCAATTCTCTGCTGGCGAAAAAAGGTTGGTTTACACCGCCTTTTCAATCTCTTGAGGAATTGAGGTCAAAATTATCTGCGATATACACTCAGGCTGAGGTAGTCAATCAAAAATCAATAGCTTATTTTAAGTGTGTCAAATAGTTCCATATTTGTTCGTTTTTTATATACAGATTATATTAAATCATGAGGGTAATGGTGTAAAATGAAAATCAAAGAGTTTTTAAAAAAGTATTTGCTTCCTAAATGGCCGGCATATCTGATATTGTTGATTATTATGATTTTAAGTGTCTGTTGCGGAATTATATTACCGCAAATTGTCGGACAGGCTATTGATAACTTATCGGTAAAACAATCCGTGGGAGAAAAGGTATTAATCGGGCTGCCTATTTTGTACATAATGGTTGTATTTTTAAAAATAGGGGTTACAACATTAAATGAATCTTTAAGCTTAAAAATTGGTTGGACGGTAAGCAATAATATACGAAAAGACTTATTTAGGCATTGTTTAACTTTAGAACTTGATTATTTTAAATCACATACAAGTGGTGAAATAACGGAAAGAATTGATGGAGATGTAAGTCAGCTTAATTCTTTCTTCTCAAGTTTTTTCGTAAATCTACTGGGAAATATGTTACTAATAATTGGCGTAGTAGTAATGTTTTATAAAAAGTCATGGATATTGGGTATTATCACTACAATCTTTATAATAACTATATTTTTAGCATTTCAATTAAGTCAAAACAAGATACAAATGTTATGGAAAGAAACGCGAGAGAGTACTGCTAAACTGGATGGAGCTTTTGAAGAAATGGTTCAACTCCAGAAAGATCTGTATGGTACTGGCGGAAAAGAATTTTGTACGAATATTATAAATAAATGTTTACAAAAAAACAAAAAGGATATAGTTAAAGCTCAATTTATTGGGAATTGGCCGGCTACTTTTTTCTTTTCTGCGCTTAACTTGTTAGAGGCAATAACCTTCTCAATCTGTATATATCAATTTTACAGAAGCGAAATATCCATTGGCGATGTTTATGTCTTGACCAGTTATATAAGTATGTTGAATATTCCGCTAAGCCTCATTAGATATGAATTTTCCAACTTACAAAAGGCAGGAGGCTCTCTTAGCAGAATTCTGGAATTTTGGAATGAGAATTCCCATATTTCAAGTGGAGATAAAAAGCTTCTAAAAAAGCCAAGTATTGTTCTTGAAGACGTTTATTTCTCTTATGGTCAAGAAAATGTTCTAAAAGATGTGAATTTATTTATAAGGGCCGGAGAGACAGTGGCATTACTTGGGAGAACTGGAAGCGGGAAAAGCACGCTGTTTAATGTTTTATCAAAATTATATGAAACTGACAGAGGAAATATTTTATTAAATGGAATTAATATTAAAGATTATAACCTTGAAACATATCATCAGAGTGTGGTTGTAATTCCGCAGGATGTTTTTTTGTTTCCCGGAACCTTAAGAGAAAATTTACTTGTATTTACTGATAAGCATTGTTCAGATGAACAATTGATTCAAAGAATTAAGCTATCTGGTTTGAAAGATTGGTATACATCTCTTGCCGACGGCCTTGACACATTAATTAATTCCAACATGTTGTCGGCTGGTCAGGCTCAAATGCTCGCTTTTGTGAGAGCTACTTTTCAAGATGCAAAATTGATTTTGTTGGATGAAGTAACCAGCAGGATTAATTTTGAAAGCGAGAAAATGTTTTCTCGATTCGTGAAAATGTTTATACAGGGCAAGACATGCATCTTTATTACACACGACATTAGACATTTATATAACGTCGATAAAGTGGTCCTAATGAAATCAGGTAAAATTGTTAAGGTAACTGATCCAAATAATATTAATTTTGAAGAGATAAAGGAGTTCACAGATGAAGGAATCAGCATCTAAAAATCGTTTATTTTACCATAATATTATAAAACAAAATCTAAATAAATATATATTGGTGACAACTATAGAAACTATTACGTATACAGCTAGTTTTTCTTTGAGTGGACTATTTAAAAGAGATGTTTTCAATATACTAGAAAATAAACCTCAATTATTTAGATTGTCACTTCCAATATTGATTGCTCTAATTGCAGCAGTACCAATAATTATTAACATTGTAAAACAACTAAATGCTTACTGGGTTAATGCAATAAATATGGATTTTCAAAACAATGTTAAGTTATTTTTTTATAAGCATTTATCTAATATTGAACCTGAAGCTGAAATCAGAAAAAATATTGAATCCGGCGATATGATGAGTAGGTTTAGAGATAGTTCAGATGAGATTGTAAATTATATTATGGAATTTTATTATCAACTTCCCAAGTTGTTTTTATCCATAGTTGCACTTATCGTTATGTTTCGAATAAATTGGGAATATACGTTGATTTGCGTTGTTCCTGTTCTCTTAGTTTTAATTTTATTGCGTAGATTACGAGATAAGATTTCTATGTATAGGAAAAAAACTTTAGAATTGTCAAGCCAAACTAGTAGCTATTTAGGAAATATTTTTGATTCAATGACGGTAATTAAATTGGCATCAATAAAAGCGTTTTTTATTAAGAAATATGATAAAATATTAAATTTAAGAAAAAGGGTAGCTGTTAAAGATGGAATTTTAAATAATATACTTAATGAATTTTCATCTAATATAATGTCATTGGCAATGGGGACAATATTACTGTTAATGTATAACAGGTTTTATTCCGAAGGATTTACTGTAGGTGATTTTGTATTATTTGAATATTATTTTTGGTTTTTGGCATATTTACCATCTTCAATAAGCCGGTTAGGGCTACGCATGAGACAGGCTTCTACAGCTAAAGACAGAATTGACTTAAATAGCAGTATAGAGAATGAAAACCTATTAAGTGCTGACAAAAGTATTAACGATGTTAATAATGAAATCTTTGGTTTTGCCCATAAATGGACTAAAATGAAAATTATTTTTAAAAGAAGCCCTATCGAATCTTTAACTCTACAACAAAAGGTAATTGATTTAGAACCCGGAGATATCATTTTTATTCAGGGAAGTATGGGAAGCGGTAAAAGTACCTTTTTAAAATCATTATTTGATTATTACGGTAAAAAGAATGTCGAAGTATTATGGACAGATAGAAATGGTGAACAGCAGAAGACAGATAGATTGTATCCGCCAATAGCAACTTATGTTTCCCAATCACCATTATTATTTAACGGTAGTTTAAGAGATAATATATGTTTAGGGAAAAAATATGATTCAGATTTAATGAAACGAGTACTTTATAAGTCATGTTTAGACATAGATGTTAGTGAATTTGAGAAAGGGCTTGATACTGATGCTGGGAGTAATGGGCGAAAAATGTCCGGAGGCCAGAAAAAACGAATTGCCTTAGCTCGGGCATTATATCAAGAAGGCCAAATTTTAGTTGTTGACGACTTGCTTACAGGTCTTGATATAGCAACACAAATGAAAATTAAAAAGAGATTACTTAAAGATCATAATTTAACTTTTATTTTAACCGGAGGAATTCCAATTGATGATATAGATACTAATTCAAAAATTATATATTTATAATCAACTAAAGGAGAGATATGTAAACTACAGATACTGGAAATATTATATACTTGGTTAAAAGAAAAAGAGAAGATTATGTAAATCAAAAGAACAGGTATAATGTTTCGGAATAATTTTGAAGTGTGTAGTTTTAGCTGTGAGAAGTTTATATACTTTTATACATAAAAGAAAAAATTTTTATTTTTTGGAGGAAATATAAAAAGCAATGTAGAATTATATGGAATAAGAAGTAAATTTAGGGCATAAGTGAAACGGGGGTGGCTTCTTGAAAGCAATAGAAGTTAATAACTTAGTGAAAAGGTATGGAGAAGTTTTTGCCGTAAATAATGTTTCATTTTCTGTAGAGAAGGGGAGTATATGTGCAATACTTGGACCTAACGGTTCAGGCAAGACTACTACTATTAAAAGTATATGCAACTTAATAATTCCAGATGAAGGTGAAATAAAAGTATATGGAAAAGATAATAAAAAATCCATGGATAAAATGGCAGCATTGTTTGAAGGCAACAGAAATATTTATTGGAGATTGACTCCAACAGAAAATTTAAGATATTTTGCAGGTATAAGGGGTCTGGGGGGAAAGAAAATAAATGAAAAAATAGATGAGTTATTGACAAGATTTAATTTAGAGAATAAGAAAAATGTTGTTGTCAATAACTTATCTAAGGGTATGCAGCAAAAGGTTGCTATAGCTATGACACTGATTTGTAATACGGATATTATTCTTTTAGACGAGCCAACCCTTGGCTTGGACGTTCGAAGCTGTATGGATATAGAAAGAGAATTAAGAACTATAGCTCGAGAAATGGATAAAACTGTGCTTTTAAGTACCCATGATATGAAATTGGTTCAGGATGTATGTGATGATGTTGTTATATTGGACAAGGGCAAAATAGTGGCGGATGGTACGGTAGAAAACCTTTTGCGTATGTTTAGAGGTATGACTTACGAATTTGTTTTATTAAATCCTATATCTGAAGAAATAAAAGATTGTTTATTGGGCTTAGATTATAATTTTTATTTTACGAAGGATGATACCGTATTAGAAACGGAAATATCCGATTCTAAGGAAATATATAGTATTATAGATACCTTAAGGGCTAAGAACATATTAGTGAAGGAAATAAAGCAGAAAGATGTAAATTTTGAAAGAGTATATTTGAATTTTACCGGTGGGGAGGGTAATCAATGAAAAAGTTGTTTTATTTATTTAAGGTATCTATTGAAAAATCTGTTATTGACTTAGTCAGATATAGATTTAATACCATTTCGGAAATTATCAGTTTTTATATTCCGTTTATCATGATGTTTTATATAATAAGGATGTTTGGCATCAGTATGGATGTAAGTCCTATAAAGTTAGGAGGAACATTGGAAGGTTTTGTAATAGGGTATTTTTTGTGGGTTGTAATGGTGATGGCTTATGCAGATACTGCCAATAATATAATAAATGATGCTAACCGAGGCACTTTAGAACAAATAAGCATGTCAAATTTAGGGTTACATAATGTGTTAATTGTAAGGAGTATAACAAATTTGATAGTAAACCTGTTGGTTTGCTTTATAATATTGTTTACAATAATGGCAACTACAAATTATTGGCTTGACATAAAAGTAGGCCAACTTTTAATTTTGATATTTATAGGGATTTTCAGTATTTTAGGAATTGCTTTGATATTTGGAGGATTAGCTTTAATATTTAAAAAGATTCAATCATTTTTAAATATGGTTCAATACTTTTTAATAGCGCTGGTTATTCAAGGACCAGATTCCTTTAGTTTATTAATATCGGCACTGCTTCCTTTTAGATTGTCTATTGAGAGTGTATATAGAATAGTATTGGGAGGAGAATCCATTACAGATTTTTCCTTAGGCGATTTTGGAATTATGATAGGGAATTCGGCCGCTTATTTTTTTGTAGGGTTATTGGTTTTTAAACTATGCAGTAAAATTGCAAGGAAGAACGGCTTGTTAGGGCAATATTAGGAATAAAAAAGGGGATATTTCATAATGAAAAACAAAAATTTTTTATTTTTTGCACTATCCCAAGGGATATCAAGCTTCGGAGATATATTTTTTGATACTTCTATTCTCCTGCTTGTATATGATTCTACCAGGTCGGTTTTGCAGAGTGCAATGGTGGGAGTTGCATGGCATATTTCATCTATGATACTTTCACCTATTGCAGGGGCGTTATCCGACAGCTATGATAGAAAAAGGATTTTAATGTTTTCTAATTTTATCGGATTTATTGTTACCTTCTGTGTTGCTTTATTTTATTTGATTAATGAAAAATTATCGCTGCCTATAGCATTGTCGGCAATTGTATTATCCAATATAGCCCAGACTTTTATAAGACCTGCGAGCAAATCCATTTTACCTGACATTTCAGGGGAAGAAAATATCGCAGGTGCAACGGGAACATTAAGATATATAACAGATATATTTAATTTTATCGGAACCTTGTCGGTGGGATTTGTTATTGAATTTTTCGGCGGATTTACAGCTATAATTATTGATAGTATAACGTTTTTTATAGCCAGCGTGATTATTGTATTTATCAATATCCCGCAGAGATCTATTTCCATTGATATTAATAAAAATGATAATTTATTAGGAAAAATTCGTGATGGCTGGGGAGTACTTAGTAGCAATGTTTTATTGAAAAGAATAGTTGTTGCTGCGATTCTAATAAATGTTGTATCATTTATAGGACCATTATTACCTGCTTTTATTGATGAAAAGTTTAACGGAGGGTCAATTGACTATAGCGTTATTGAGACTGTAAGTTTAATTGCCGGCATATTAGTCGGTTCCACGGCTTCTACTTTAACCGAGCATATTCAGAGCAAAAAACTTATCTCCTATGGATGGATTGGAATGGGGCTGTCTATTTTGGGGACATCAATATTTAAGGGAAGGTTTATAATATATGTCATGTTTTTCCTTCAATCGTTGTTTGTCACTGTTTCAGCGGTCAATCTTGATATTTTTATGCTCAGAGAGGTGGAGCAGAAATTCAGAGGCAGGATAATAGGGATTGTTTCCAGTTTAAGTGTTATTTCAATTCCTCTTAGCACGCTTATAGCCGGTATAGTAGGAGACAGAGTACCCGTAATGTATATATTTATGTTTGCAGGGATATATGCAACTGCTATCGGAATTTTATGCTTTATTACGGTAAAAAAAGTTAATGTTCCTCCTGAAATCGAGCATTAAGTTATTATATGTAAAAGAAGAAAACAAAATTATGAAAAATAAAATGAGTTTAAAAAAACTTGTATATATATGTGAAGTATTTGATACTAATGCAATTATAGTTCCTATAAAAACAGCATTTTATTTGAGCTTTTAAGCAATAATATAGGTTTGCTGTTTATTGCAATTGTCTTACAACAGATAATATTTTCTTATTTGTCAATACACTTTGAAATATATGTTTTAGATTCGATTGAAGATAAGAGTACAAGCACTCACTATCAATCTATCGTTTCGTTTATATACTCATCGCTCAGAATGATTATTTTAATGCTGATAACTATATTGTTTAAATATCTAAATCTGAATAGAGTTTATTATATTTTTATTGGGACTTTAATTTTTACAATTGTATTCTATGAAATTTTTAGGAGTAAAAGTCATGAACAAAGTTAAATTCCTATCTTTTATTATTTCCATCAATACTATAATGTCATAGTATGGTTAAAAAATGGCTGCATACATAGGGACGTTTTGTTTACCGTCTTTTTTGCACTAAAATCAGGGCTGTCTTCTAAAGATCTAATTGTTTTACTCCGAAGTTAAGGTAGAAAATGGAAAAGTGTAGTCAAAAATAATATTAGCGCTTTTTTTATCTTTTTTATCAAAGAGGATTGAAATTGTCTAATCAAGGATACGGTTCTTCAGGTTGACAAAATAGTCATGATAACCGTACCCACGACTTTAAGTACATTCATCTTAGTGCAACACTAACGTTTATGAATAGAAAAATAATGTCAGGGGAAAAAACAAATTAACGACAAAAATCGATAAAAAATACAGATTCACTAATGTATACTTAGTAATATGGGTTTTTGTAATGTATAATTTTTATAAATTAAAGGAAGGTAGGTAAATATGCTAAAGATATCTAATATTTCAAAAGAATTTGGTAAAAACAATAAAAAAGTACAAGCTCTAAACCATATCAATTTACAAGTAGATAAAGGGGAGATTGTTTGTATTTTAGGTCATAATGGAGCCGGGAAAACTACATTAATAAAGTGTATTAGTGGATTGATAATACCTACTAGTGGGGAAATAACTATAGATTCTGAAAGTGTTATAAAAAATTCTAATATTCCTAAAAATAAAGTAGGTGCTGTTTTGGAAGGATCAAGAAATATTTACTATTATCTTACGCCTAGGGAAAACCTGAAATATTTTGGGTTGCTTAACAATTTATCTAAAAGAGAAATAGAAGAAAGAACTGAATATTATTTAAACCTATTTGATTTAAAAAACAGAGAAAATGATATGGTTAAACAATTCTCAAGAGGAATGCAACAGAAGGTGGCAATTATGGTTGCTCTTATGAAAGAACCTGATATATTACTTCTGGATGAACCTACATTGGGATTAGATATAATATCTTCAAGCATTGTTAAAAATATTATCAAAGAATTATCAGAAAAATCCAACAAAACTATAATAATAACAACACATGATGTGCGTTTGATTGAAAATTTAGATAGCAGAGTAGTATTTATGAAAGAAGGTAGGTTAGTTAAAGATGATTATTTAAGTAATTTAAAAAATATTATAGGACAAGAAGATATTTATGAGTTAGTTATTACAGAGCAGAGTTTTAAAAGGCAAATGAACGAATTAATTGAAACTGATTACCAAGTAATAGACAATAGGGAAAATCTGATAATAATAAATACAACTAGCAAGAAGTGGATAGCTCAAAATATAGACAGTTTAGATATTATTAATATAAATAAAAAGGAATATGATTTTGAAGCTATTTATAGAAGAATCTTAGAAGAAGGTGCTATAAATGAGAAACCTTAAATTATTAGGTGCGGAGATAGTTAAAATAATGGGAGACTTAAAAGCCTATTGGTTTAATTATTTATTTGGCAATTTAAATGTATTTTTTCTTTTTCTTGGAATATTTTATGCGTTTCAAAAAAGTAATGGAACTGCAACAGATACTTTTAATTTATTGATTGGACTTATGATATGGTATTACGGAGTTCATGCCATTGATTTAATAGCTATAATAATTGAGGAAGAAGCAGAAGAGGGTACATTAGAACAGATTTTTGTTACAAGAAGCAGTTTCATAAAAGTGTTATTTAACAGAATAATGTCTCAGATTATATTTGATACGATAAAAGGTGTTTTTGTATTTGTATTATGCGCTATTACATTTAAAATTCCCTTCAGCTTTATCAAATCGATAAATTGGTTATGGACATTAATAATCTTTTTTTTAACGTTATCAGGTTTATATGGTATAGGCTATGCAGTTGCTGGGTTATCTATAATTTATAAGAAAACTACGGCAGTTGCAGGAACATGTTCAAATTTGTTATTATTTTTTACTGGCATAATAATTGATCTTGATAAATTACCTAAGGCATTTATATATCTTTCGAAAGTTTTACCATTGCATTGGGGGATGAACACTTTAAATGATTTAATTAGAAATGATTTTCAGTTATTTAAAATTGTTAGGAGTTCAAATTTTATTTACTTAATTATAAGTTGTTTATTTTGGATACTATTTGGTATATTTATATTTAAAATATGTAATGAGAAGGCTCGGATAAAAGGCACATTAAATCAATATTAATGTAGGTGTAAAGCTAATGTTATATAAAAAAATTAAAAGGGTGAGGTTTTATGAATAAATTTGGCAATGCTATCAAGGCGGAGTTTGTGAATTTATTTGGCGATTTTAAATCATATTATTTAAACTATATATTTTATAATATAAATATGTATCTTTTATTTTTAGGATTATTTTATGGAATGGAAAAGCAATCAAAAGAAAGCATTGAAATACTTTATTTCTTAATAGGATTAATATTGTGGTGGTATACGACTACCGCCATTCAATCTGTATCAATAATAATACAAGACGAAGCAAGACAAGGAACTCTTGAACAAATATTTATGACTAAATCTAAGGTAGGACAAATTACTTTATGCAAATTAATAGCTAACTACTTATTTGAAACATTACAAATAATCTTTGTAATTCTACTATGTACGCTTTCTTTTGGATTAGCAGATTTATTTAAATTAAATATAAGTTATATTAATTTATTAATCAATATTCTAATGACGCTTGTGGGGCTATGTGGAATAGGCTATGCTGTAGCAGGTTTATCTATAATATATAAAAAAGCACAAGCAGTAGCAAGAGCAACATCGAATGTAATTTTATTTTTTTCTGGTCTAATCTTACCCATAACAGCAGTTCCTAATATATTTAGATATATAGCTAAAGCATTTCCCTTCTATTGGTCAATGGAATCTATTAATCAATCTATATACAATTCAAAAACTATTTTAGATTTATTTAATAGATCTTTTGGTATGTTGACATTAGTTTCTTTAATATGGGTAGGTGTAGGAATTTTAATTTTTAATCATTCAATTAAAATAGTAAAGGTTAAGGGGAGTATATCTCATTACTAAGCAAATAGTGGAGATGCTTCTTTGAATAAAATAAACATGATCTTTTATTTATCAAAACGTAAGTATACCATAATGATGTGAGTGTAAGATTACAATAGTATAATAGTATAATAGTGTACAACATTTTGATGAATTTGGAATAAAGGGAATCGAAAATGAGATAAAAAATATGGTACAATAATTTAGTAAGATAGTGAATACTTTATGGCGAGAAGGGGATAGATTATGGAACTTTGGGATATTTACGATGAAAAAGGAAAATCAACGGGTAAAAAGGTATCAAAGGGAAGTATCTTTTCAAAGAAGGAGTACCATTTAGCTATGGAGGCATGGATCATTAATCCGGACAATCATATATTGATACAGAAACGAAGTGAAAACTGTGAAGTACTGCCGGGCATATGGGCTTTAACTACCGGTAGAATGATTTCAGGAGAAAGTTCTCTTGAAGGATGTATTCGTGAAATACATGAAGAGTTGGGAATTGCCGTAGATAAAAAGGACTGCAGTTTTATACGCAGAATATTTAGAAATAATTCGAATTTAATATGGGATTTATATCTTGTCAGAATAGATATGAGTACTGAAAATTTTGTACTTCAGAAAGATGAAGTAGATGAGGTAAAATGGGTTACTTCCGCTGAATTTAAGCAAATGTTGAAAAGCGGGATTTTGTTTGAATATCCCGAGATATATGAAGTGTTTTCATATGTGTGTCAAATAAATTGAGGGGAGTTGTGAGAAATTATTTTTGGATTATCAATCTTGGAGAAATTGAACAGACTTTTAAAATAAAATTTGATTAGATTAAGAAAGAAGAGTGCATATGATATGGAAAATATAAATAATATTTTGAATTATTTACAAAAGGATTTAGTTAAAAATATAAATATGATAAATTTTATGAATGATTACCCTGTTTTTTATATTGAAAGAGTAGGGAATTCCGTTATTGCTAAGGGAAGAAGCGATAGAAATTGGGTTTATATAAGTTCCGATTCAAAGGAAGAATTGGAAGCCGTAAAAGAAAAATTAAAGATTGACGATAAATGCTTTGCAATAATAGAGGACTGGATGATTCCTATTTTAACTAAAGGAAGTAAAATCAAATGGGAATTATCTACTACGAGATTTTTTGTTCCGGAAGATATATTGTTGCCGGATATTAAACATGTTACATCTGATTTAAAAACAGATGATGCGGATTTTATTTATCAAAATTCCGATTACAAGGAATACATATCAGTTGAATATGTTAAGGATAGAATTAAAAAAGGATTAAGCTCGGGGATACACAGTTCCGGAAAGTTAGCAGCTTGGTGTATAACTCAGGATGACGGAGCGGTAGGCTTTTTACATGTTCTTCCCGAATACAGAAAAAAAGGTTATGGAAAATCTGTAACTTTGGATGTTATCAAGAAAATAAGGAATGAAGGTAAATTACCCTTTGCCCATATTGAACAGGAAAACGAAAATTCTATAAAGCTTGCCAAGTCCTTAGGATTTAAAGAGGACAGAATTGTAAATTGGTTTGAGATAGAATAAGAGCAAAATGGTTTAATTTATTGATTTATTATTAAAATCATGATAACATAAAGTTATAAATATAGGAGGTACAAATCGGTGAGAATACATATAAGCGTTATATATTATGAAAACTCAATAAGATGTTTTTATATATAAGGTTTATATGTCCGTTTCTGTATGATATATATATTAGATATTGAAAAGAGGACTATGAACTTGTGTGTTCATAGTTTTTACATTTTTTGTAAAAAAGTTTCTATCGAGGTATAAACAAATTAAGGAATCTTTTTAAAACTCATTAGGTCAAATATATATTAGGGAAAATGAAACTTTCTTATGGGTTATAAAAAAGGGTTTCTATGAAAGTGTTAATTGAGGGAAAGTAAGATTTTTATATTAGTTACAAAATACAGTTATAGATTGTGAATCTATAACTGTATTTTTTTGGGAGGAGATAAATATATGTTATTGGAGATAAAAAATGTATCAAAGTCAATTGGAGACAGAGAATTGTTAAAGGATATTTCCTTTAAATTATATAAAAACGACAAGGTTGGATTAATAGGCAAAAACGGAGTTGGCAAGACTACACTTTTGAAGATAATTACTTCTCAAACAGAAAAGGATTCGGGAAGTGTTAAAATTAACGGAAGATGGGGATACTTGCCTCAGAATCTTTTTTTACGGAACGATAAGAATTTTGAATATGTTAATCAGATTGTCAATAAAAGTGAAAACTATGGAAGGCTTCTTGAATTGCTTAGAAAATTTGAATTGAATGGTGCTGAAAATCGTCCTATAGAAACTTTGAGCGGAGGAGAAAAAACTAAATTATATATTATAAAGCTTCTTCTTCAGAACCCCGACATACTTATAATGGATGAACCTACAAACCATTTGGATTATGAAACAATTCAATGGCTTGAAAATTTTATCAAAAACTTCAAAGGGGCAGTTTTCATAGTGACTCATGATAGGTATTTCCTCGATAATACCGTTTCAAAAATATTTGAATTAGAAAATAAAACCATAAAAAAATATAGTGGAAATTATACTTTCTATTATAATCAAAAAAAAGAGGAAACGGAGAGAATAAAACTTGAATATCATCAATATATAAATAAAAGAAAAGAGTTGGAGAAAGCGGCAAGGAAACATATGGAAAAATCCAAGAGATACAATAATATGTCCCAAAATGATTTCCAAAGGCATAAGTCTGCTAAGGTTGCTAAAAGATCAAAAGCTATAATATCAAGAATTAAAAATATGGAGGAAAAAGAAAAGCCCTTCGTACCTAAAAATATTAATGTCAAGTTCAAAAGGGGTGAAGAAAAAACCGGAGATATTTTAATTAAAGGGAGAAAGTTGTCAAAATCCTACGATAAGGTACTGTTTAAAGATATAAACTTTGATTTGTATAAGAATAAAAAAGTAGCTGTTATAGGGAAAAACGGAGTGGGAAAGAGTACTTTTCTTAAAGGAATAATAGGAAAAATAAAAATTGATGGGGAAATTTATATATCCCCGTCGGCAAAGATAGGATATTTTTCTCAGGAACTTGAAAATTTGGATATGGACATGACAGTATTAGATAATTTGAAGAAGATTTCCTTCGATGAAAGTTCAATAAGAAATATTTTAGGAAGTTTACTTTTTAAAGGAGACGATATCTATAAGAAACTTTGGGATTTGAGTTACGGAGAAAAAGTCAAAGTTTCCTTTGCCGAAATACTTCTTGAGAAAACCAATGTTCTTATTCTCGACGAACCTACAAATTTTCTTGACATTCCTACAAAGGAAATAATAGAAGATGCCCTTTCGAGATATGACGGAGCAATATTATTTGTTTCTCATGACAGATATTTTATAAATAAAATGGCTCAGGAAATATGGGAAATGAGCAATAAAGGATTTACTAAATATGACGGAGGATATAATTACTATATTGATAAAAAAAGTCGGCTGAATACCAGTAATAGTGATATTAATAAAAAAGAAGAACTTTTCAAACTGGAAATGGAACTTTCTTATATTTCTTTTAAAATCAGCAGTTGTAAAGAAGAGGAGAAGACTGAACTGGAAAGAAAATATTTTGATGTTGTAAAAAAGATGAAAGATATTAAAGATGATTTAAATAAATGAAATTATTCCATGTGTTTTCCCAATGAATCAGAGGGAGTGGATCAAAGGTGACGATAAGAAGGATATTTGATTTTGCGTTAATAAATGTTTCGGTTCCTGTTTTGGCTGTCTGCATTATTTTATTTATCATAGGGATAATAGTTATCAAAACGAGGTACAATAAAATGCCTATTTGGTGGAAGACAGTTGTTGTGGCTATTGTAGGCTTCACAGCATCCATATTGATAGTAGTCATGATATTGATAATAAGTTTTTATTCAATTGGGCTATCTGCATTTTTACCTTCTTAATATTTAAGTTTTATTTACCTCAAAACAGGGTAATAGTTTAATGAAATGAGGTGAATTTTATGGATGAAAATATTAAAACTGTTGTGGGAGAGAAAGCTCTGGATTTCACTTTTAAATCAAAAAATAATGATGATATGAAACTTTCTGATTTTATCGGCAAGAAGAATGTGATCCTTTATTTTTATCCTAAGGATAATACTCCAGGCTGTACTCTTGAAGCTATGGATTTTACGGATTTATATCCTGAATTTGAATCAGCGGATACTGAGATTTTAGGAATAAGCAGAGACAGTGCAAAATCTCATGAAGGTTTTTGCAACGATTTAGGCATTCCATTTCCATTGATTAGTGATGAAAGCGGGGAAATACACAAACTATATGGTGTACTTAAGCCAAAGGGTGGTAAGGAAGAAAACGGCTTTTCAACTGAAAGAAGTACATTTATAATAGACAAAAAAGGAATATTGGTAAAGGAATACAGGAAAGTAAAAGTAGCGGAACATGCCAATAATGTTTTAAAATTTGTTAAAAACAACTTGTAATCTTAATATTTCAATCACATATGAGAGAGTATAATAACATTGATATTGCTGATTATCAATGTTATTATACTTTTGTAGAGAAAATTGAAGGAGGCATGAAAGGTGAGCAAATTTAATTTAGATACGAAGGATGCTGTTTTATTTATTATTGATATTCAGGACAGACTTGTAAAGGTTATGAAATATGGTAAACAAATAATTGACAAGACAAATATTTTGATTTCGGCTTCGGAAGAACTGAAACTTCCTATAATTTATACGGAACAATATCCTAAGGGATTGGGCGGTACAGTTCCTGAACTTCAGGAAAGATTAGAGACAGCTAAGAAATTTGAAAAGGTAAATTTTTCGGCTTATCTTGAAGAAGTCAAAAAAGAGCTTGAAAATACAGGCAGAAAGAAGATCATAATTACGGGGATGGAAACCCATGTATGTGTTTTTCAGACTGCAAGGGATTTAATTGAAAACGGATATGATGTGTTTATTGTAAGTGACGGAGTTTGCTCAAGAACCAAGGAAGATTACAAAAACGGCTTATCTCTGATGAGAGATATGGGAGCTGTAATAACGAATACTGAAACGGTAGTATTTGATCTGTTAAAGAAAGCAGGAACTCCTGAGTTTAAAGTAATCTCTAAGCTGATAAAGTAGGTGCCTAGACTGGGGAAATTTCAATAATGTTTGCATATATTCATTAAGCAGACGAGCTGCCTCTCAAGCTCGTCTATATTGCTGCGGCCTTCAAAATGAGGCATCGGTCCCCCATATTCCAATGTGATATTATTTGGATTAGTCAATCCAAGAACCCATTCCAATAATTTATAGTCTTCATCCTGCATTTCGACATGCTTATCTCTTAGCCCTTCTTTACTGTTTAAGACTCCGACTACATGTATTTCTTTTATTTTTTTTAATAATTAGAAATTATATCTTCCATAAATGTTATGACTGAATTTATAGTAATTATATAACTACAGTCTTTATTATTTATGATAAAATAATGAAAGATACTGATTCGTTTGATATATAGGAGAGTGATTAGATTGAAATTAGAATTCGGAAAACTTACACAAAAGAATGCAGTTATAATTGCTGATGAGTGGAAATATCCGGGCATTTATTCATTTTATGATATGACTGCTGATGAAGATGACTATAATGAATTAATAGACCCAGATATGCGAGGAGAAACGTATTTTGAGGTACTTAGCGGTTGTGAACTTATTGGTTTTTTAACTTTAAATATTAGTGAAAATGTTGCTGATATTGGTATAGGTATGCGCCCGGATTTAACAGGAAGGGGTTTAGGAACGGAATTCATGTCCTCATGCCTAAATTTTATAACCGAAAAACACACAAATATTAAGGCAATAACTTTATCCGTAGCTTGTTTTAATATACGTGCAATAAAAGTCTACAAAAAATTGGGCTTTAAAGAAGAATATTATTTTGACCAACAAACAAATGGGGGCAATTTTAAATTTGTTTCTATGAGAAAAGATGTTTTTTTGGAGTGATGAAATTTGCAAAATTCAAGTTTTATAAGTATAATATATATTAATAAATTTATAAAGATAGTTAGGAAAATAAATATAAAATTTGGGAATAATAGTTGTTAAGAAATTTTATTTAAATGATAATATATAATTTAGTGTATTTGAACCTTAACATAAGATGTATTGAAATATATTTTTTGTTTGATTAAGTAAAAAGTTGAACCGTAACATGAGATGTAGAAAAATAAGAAGAAAAGAAATATTTTATTTTCAACTTAAAAAATCAATATTATTTGTTTGATAAATAATAACGACAGGTATATAATTAATTTAAGTTAAAAAAATTATTTATATAAACATTATATAGCAATTTAATGAATAAGTATTCAAAATTTATTAAACAAATGAAGGAAGGTGAAAATATGAAAGTATATGAATTTAAATTGAAAGTTTATGTTCTTGAAAACATGAACAGCAAAAGGTCCCTGGAGTACATATCGCAACTAATCGATAAAAGTTTTTTAAAAAACAAAGAGCTGTCTGATTTTCATGAGGAAAACGCATTTAAAAATTATGTCCACAATAGTTTTTATCCCGTGGAAAAGTCCAAAATTTATCAAAAGGGAAATATATATACCATAATAATCCGAACAGTAGACGAAAGGCTTGCCGATCATTTCGAAAAATATTTGGCAAATGAATATACAAGATATTTAAAAGCATTAACTGTTGAGAAAAATATTATTCCTGACAAGGGAATAATAGAGAAAATTTACAGTATTACTCCCGCAGTTGCAAAATTTGAAGAAGGATATTGGAGAAAAAGTGAATCGATTGGAAATTACGAAAAAAGGCTGGAGGAAAATCTGGTAAAGAAATATAACGATTATTTTAATAAAAAAATAGAAGAAAATTTTGAACTTTTTACATTCTTAAAATTTGATAATATGAAGCCCATTGCATCCGAATTTAAGAATATACAGCTTTTGGGAGACAAGCTTACCCTTTATGTTGCTGAGAACAAAATGGCTCAGAAATTGGCATATTTTGCTTTAGGAGTAGGGATATTGGAATTAAATTCCAGAGGATTTGGATATGTAAATTGTAAATGGCTTTAAAAGAGAGGAGGTGAAAACGTGCTTAAGGATTGTGTAGATACATTTAAGAAAATATATGAAGAAAAAGGTGACAAAATTATAATTGATAATTATGTATTGTCTGAAGGAAGTTATATTTTAGTGGATGATAAGGGAGACATTGAAAAGATACTTGAAGTAAATAAAGAAGATGTAGACAGAAATGACAGTATGTATTATATTTTTGCAGAAATGGATTATCTGTCAAGATTGCCGGATATGAACAAGCCTGTAGATTCCAAAAAAGTAATACACAGTAATAATTGTTTTTCTTTTTTTATTAAAAAACCCAATATAAATCCTAAAAAACTTACTGACGAGATTATAGATAACTATTACAAAAATATTTTATATCCTGAAAAAAAATATGATGGGAAAAAGAAAGAGATGTATTTGAATATAGAAAAAAAACATGGAAAAACAGATGACAAAATTATAGAAAAGAATAAAAATTGGATAAAGAGCAGGATATATAAAATAATCGAAGAAGAAAATATAAAAAACGATAAAAATTATCTGAAGATATTTTTTAAAGCTGATATGGAACAGTATAAAATTGAGAGTGAAAAATATATAATTCCTAATATCTATAATGATGTCAAGTATAATATAAAAATAGGCAATGAGGTATTAGGGCTTCCAAACGATAATATGGGACTTAACTCCAAAAAACCTTATCTTGAACATAGAACACGAAAAAATAAGCTTCCCTATTTGATTTCGGAAGAAGAGGTAATATTGCAGAAAAAGTTTTTTGATTATTTGATGAATTATGCTTCTCAGGGGAGAACCAATATATATATAAGTGATTCTAATATTGAATGCCTGGCAAATGATGAATCTCCTAATGATGAATTTTCAGGGTATTTTTTAAAGATACAAAAGGGAAAAGAAGTGGAAATTCAGGATTTTGATGAAATAATTTTATATGAAAAGAAGATTAAAAATTTAAACATCGAAAATGTCCTATCCATTAAATATGAAGGCAAGCAACAGAACTTAAATAACTACGGACCTCTTGAGAATTGGAAGGATTTAAGAAGTGTGATAAATGAAGTATATTTTAGCAAGTACTTAACTAATAATTATTTTACCAAACCGAAAGATATGAAAGTTTATGATCCTGAAATAGAAAGAAATATTCTTAGGTATAGGAAGGCATTTTTTGACTGGCTTTATAAAGGGAATGAAAAGGTTATAAAACAAGTTTTCCCTCAAGTATCCATGAATTTAATAGAGAATTCCATTTGCAACGGCTATATTTTAAGAGCAAAAGAGCAGTTTAATTTGAGAGAATCGATAATAAAATATTTTGGAGGTGTGGAAAATATGGGAGATATTTTAAAAAATTTATCAGATAAGTTGAGAGAAAAAATAAGCAGCAATCCTAGAGGGGAAATAGATAAAGATGAAGAATACTATTTTGCCGTAGGACAGCTTGTAAGTTATTTAATATCTAAGAATAAATCAAATAAAAAGATGCATTCCCTTATAAATCCTATATTGAATTGCAGTACAGATGAGAAACTCAAAGATGAGCTTAGAAAATTGTTTACTAAGTATAATTATGATATTTGGAAGAAAGATAAGAGATTCAATAATTTATATGGTATGGTTATCGGTTATGTTCCGGAAAAGGATGGAATAATAAAGGATATTTTAATCGGAGGTTATTTATACAGCAATTTATTATATGAAAAAGATAAAGAGGAGGTAAAGGAAGATGGAAAACAAGAGCATGAATAAAAGAGTTTACGGGGTAATAGGGATAAAATCAATTATGTCCAATTGGAATGCGGATTTCAGCGGTTATCCCAAATCCATATCTACCGGGGAAATATTCGGAAGTGACAAGGCCCTGAAATATCCTATGAAAAAGATGTGGATGGATCAAGGAGAAAAGATTCTTTATATCAAATCCCTAAAGATGGAGGAAGATAAAAAAGGGAAAAAAGAGTTAAGGCCTAAATCCTTGGAAGAGAGATATGAGGAGATATTTTCCGTTCCTAAATTAAAAGATGAAGATAAAAGGGAAGTCGTTCAAAATCTTTTTACTGCATTAGACGTTAAAAATTTTGGGGCCACTTTTGCGGAAGAAGGTAACAATATTTCCATAACCGGAACCGTTCAAATAGGACAGGGATTTAACAAATATGATAAGACTTCTGTTGAAGAACAGCAGATATTGTCACCATTCAGAGTGGAGAATGAAAAAAATAAGAGGGATGAAGAAGAAGCAAAGTCATCTACTCTTGGTACGAAAATAGTCAGCAGTGAAGCTCATTATTTTTATCCCTTTGTTATAAATCCGGCTTCTTATAATGATTATATAAAATTGGGAGTTACAGAAGGATATACGGAAGAAGATTATAAAAAGTTTAAAGAAGCAGCTCTTGTTTCAGCCACTGCCTTCAATACAAATTCCAAAATAGGCTGCGAAAATGAGCTGTCAATATTCATAGAAACGGAATCGGATCTTTATTTGCCTGATATAACTCAATATATTGAATTTGAAAAAGGCGGAGAAAAAGATATTATAAGATTTTCCAAAGAATTAATAGATCTTATCGACAAATTATCTGATAAGATAATCAATACAGAAGTATATTATAATTCTTTAAAGATTCACATTGACAAAAACTTTCCCAAAGCAAAATATTATAATATTTTTACAAGAGAAGAGCTGTAAAACCATGGACGGAATTAAATTTTTGCTAAAAGGGAGGACAGCCTTTTTCAAAAAGCCCGATGTGAATACTTATTTATATTTTACTTACGGAAATATTCACAAAATAGCATTACTGGGGATAATAGGGGCTGCGATGGGATTTAAAGGGTATACCTTTCAAGATGAAAAAACTTATCCTGAATTTTACGAGAAGCTAAAGGATTTGAAATTTTCGGTTGTACCTGACAATAATCCCGGAGGGTTTATTCCCAAAAAGATTCAGACTTTCAATAATTCCGTAGGATATGCTTCTCAGGAATCGGGAGGAAATCTTGTAGTAACGGAACAGTGGCTGGAAAATCCAAGCTGGGAAATTTATATTTTGATTGATGACAATCCATATATAGATGAAATTAAAGACAGGCTTTTAAATGGAAAGTTTGTTTATCTGCCTTATTTGGGAAAGAATGACCATTTTGCCGATATTTTAGATACAAAGTTGGTAAAATTAGAAGAAGTATCTGATTTTGACAGGTTGGATAGTTTGTTTTTAAAGGATTATTTTGAAATTTTGGATAAGGCTGATGCGTTTACAGGAATATTTAATGAGGATTATAAAGAAGAAAAACTGTGGAAATATGAAGAAAAGCTGCCGGAAAAATTGGATGAAAATACAAATCAATACATTACAAAAAGATATGTGTTTACCAATATGAACGTAAAACCCAAAAAGAAATGTCCGGTTTTTTCGGATGGAAATAAAAATTTATTTTTTTCTTAGAAATTATCCCCCACTGTTTTGGTGGGGGAGTATATCTTAGAGGGGTGGTTTACGTATGATTTTTGATGGAGTAAAGTTATTTGATATGGATAAGTTTATTCCAAATAATGAAGATATATATGCTCATTTGAAGGAAGATAGGAATAGAAAAGATGATATTAAGGAGAAATTAAAAGAGCATTCGGATTTGGCATATTCATATTTTTTGAAGTTATGTGAAGAGAAAAAATTAAATGGGGTATTTAAAAATCTTGAAAATGTTTTTTTTGGCAAAGATGAATATGACGGAATAAAATTGTGGGAAGAGATGGTTTGTAATGAAATATATATGCATGATTTAGGGAAGATAAACAGCGGATTTCAGTATAGAAAAATGAGAAACAAAAAATATGAAAATAAACCTACAGAAGATTCGAAACATTCAATGCTTTCGGCCTGTATATATTTTGACTATTTTTTTAAGAAAATAAGAAAATTTATAGGCAATATAGAAGAAAATAAAAATTTATGCAGTACTCTTTTGACCTTTTTGTTTCTTAATTCCTATATAATATCAAGGCATCACAGCTCTTTTGACGACTTGTATGAATTCGGCGAAAAGTTTCAGGAAAGTTATAAAAAATATAGAAACAATAAAATAATTTATGAAGACTATAATGTTGATTTTTTTGCTACTGAAAATCATGTTAAAGCTGTATTTAAATTATGCGGTGATTTTTTGAAGAATTATGATAAATCTCAACCTTGGAATTGTATGAATATATATGTCTATACAAAATTTGTTTACTCACTGTTAGTTGCTTCGGATTTTTATTCAACCTCAGAGTTTATAAATGGCAATGAAATTAAGAAATTTGGAACGATTAAAGATGTGGACAGGTTTTATGATATATATAAGGAAAATAAAAATTATAAAAGTATAAGGCGATATGAGAAATGTATAAACGGAGAAGGTATCAAACCTTATAAAGATGGGGATATCAATGAATTAAGAAGCAGTATGTTTTTGGAGGCAGAAAAAAATTTAGAAAATCATTTAAATGAGAATATATTTTATCTTGAAGCCCCGACAGGCAGCGGTAAAACTAATACTTCTATTAATTTGGCTTTTAAAATGCTAAAAAATAATTCTAATTTAAATAAAATATTTTATATATTTCCTTTTAATACTTTAGTTGAACAGACGAAAAAATCCCTTAATGATATTTTCAAAGGCAATAAAGATATACAAAATGATATAACGGTGGTTAACTCTATTACTCCCATAAAATTAATTGATGAGGAAGAGGACAATAAGTTACATTTAAAGGGCTCCTTAAAACAGGAGATAAATTATGAAAGAGCGGTATTGGACAGGCAGTTTTTGCACTATCCGATTGTACTGACAACTCATGTAGGATTTTTTAGTCATCTTTTCGGTAATGAAAGGGAAGAGGTTTTTCCTTTAGTTCATTTGGCTAACAGTGTAGTTATTCTTGATGAAATTCAGAGTTACAGAAATGATATCTGGAAGGAAATAATATTATTTTTGAAAAAATATACGGAAATTTTAAATATAAAGATAATAATAATGTCCGCAACTTTGCCGAAGCTTGATAAATTGACGGATACGAAAGAAGAATTCGTATCTTTGATTGAAAACAAGGATAAATATTTTAAAAATCCACTGTTTAAAAACAGAGTGAAACCCGATTATTCATTATTAAATGTCAGTGAAAATTTATGGGACAGGTTAAAAGAAAAGTTAATTGAGGTAGCTAAAAGTACAGATAAAAATATAGCAATAGAGTTCATAACAAAAAAATCGGCGGAAAAATTTTATGATGAATTGTGCGAAGATAAGAGATTATCAGGTAAGAAAATATTACTGCTGACAGGTGATGATAACAAGTTTGAAAGAAAGAAAATAATTAATGCTGTAGATAAAGAAAATAACATAGTTCTTGTTTCAACCCAGATAATTGAAGCAGGAGTGGATGTGGATATGTATGCGGGTTTTAAGGATATTTCAATATTGGATTCGGAAGAACAATTCATGGGGCGTATAAATCGTTCGTGCCTAAAAAAGATGGCAGTAGTGTATTTTTTTGATTTGGATAAAGCTTCTACTGTTTATAAGAAGGATTACAGGAAAGATTCAAGTGTTACTTTGAAACAGGGCTATATCAGAGATATTTTGGAAAATAAAGATTTTGATAAATTTTATGAGATAATAATGAGAAGGATAGAAGAAAATTTAAACAGAGAAAACCCAGACAATATAAAGAACTTCAGAGAAAGTATAATAGAACTTAATTATAGGATTATTTCTAAGAGGATGGAGTTGATTTCAGATGATATGAAAGAATACACAGTTTTTATTAATAGAGAAGTGAATTTGGAGAAGAAAGGAAAGTTAATAGGGAGGGAAGTGTGGCAAGAGTATAAAAAAGTATTGATGGATAAAAACATTGGATATGCTGAGAAAAAAGTTAAATTATCTGAAGTAATGGAAAAAATGAGTTATTTTATATATAAAGTAAGATCATTAAACGTGTCATATAATGATTTAATCGGAGAAATATTTTATTTGGAAGACGGAGAAAAGTATTTTGAAGACGGAAAGTTTAAGAGAGCATTGTTGGAAGAGGGTAATTGTGATATTTTGTAATATGGAGGAAAACTTATGAAAGTTAACGGAACGATGATAAATTATTATTTTCACTGTAAACGTCAGTGTTGGCTTTTTGCCAACAGAATTAATTTGGAAGACAATAGCGAAGATGTCCATATAGGAAGAGTTCTCCATGAATTAAAATACAACGGAAATGAAAATGCCGAAGTTTCCATAGAAAATATAAAGGTAGATAAAATTACTAATGATTATCTTGTTGAAATTAAAAAATCCGATGCAGATGTAGAAGCAGCAAAATGGCAGACTCTCTTGTATTTAAAAATTTTAAAAGAGAAGGGGATAAATAGGAAAGGAAAGATTGAGTTTATTGAAAAAAATAAACAGAATAAAAAAGTTATTACATTAGAACTTACAGGGGAAGAGGAAAATAAATTAAATGAACTGGAGAATGAAATAATCGAATTTGTTTCATCGGATAAATTGCCGGACCCGATATATAAGCCAAAGTGTAAGAAATGTGCATTTTATGAGTACTGTTTTATTTAAGGTAAGAAAAGGAGGAAAATACCATTGGGTAAGCATACAAGATATATTATGTCTATGGGAGAATTGAGCAGAAAGGATAATTCCATTCTTTTTCGAAATGAAAAGGGAAATAATTATATACCTGTTGAAGATACAAGAGAAATATATTGTTTAAATGAAATAAGTATGAATACAAAGTTTTTAGATTTTGCTTCAAGGGCGGGAATAGTCATTCATATTTTTAATTATTACGGAAATTACAGCGGAAGTTATTATCCTAAAGAATATTTAGTAAGCGGAAATCTTACCATCAAGCAGGCAGAAACATTTTTATATAAGAGGGAGGGGATAGCAAAAGCTATTGTATTAGGTATCGCAGAAAATATATATGAAGTTTTATATCATTATTATAAACATGGCAAAAAAGAGTTGAAGGAATTTTTATATTGGCTGAAAGAGGATATCCCGAATTTTTTAGATAAGGATTTGGACATCAAGCATATTTTGTTCATTGAAGGACAGATATGGATGAAGTTTTATGATAGTTTTAAATATTTCCTTCCTGAGGATTTTGTAATGAACAAAAGAGTAAAGAGGCCGCCGGATAATCCAATAAATGCTCTTATTTCTTTTGGAAATTCAATATTTTATAGCAGAACTATAACCCAGATATATAATACTCATTTAAATCAAACCATAAGCTTTTTACATGAACCGAGGGAAAGCAGATTTTCTTTAAGTTTAGATTTATCTGAGGTATTTAAACCTGTTGTGGTTTATAAGAGTATATTTGAGTTAGTAAATAATAGAAAAATACAGGTTGATAAACATTTTGTAAAAAAATTCAATTACTGCTTACTTAATGATTCAGGTAAAAAAATATTTATTGAATCTATCGAAAACCGATTCAATAATGTATTTGAACATAAAATATTAAAACGTAAAATCAGTTATGAAACTGCGATTAAACTTGATGGGTACAAGCTTATAAAATATTGTATGGAAGGGAAAAAGTTTAAACCCTTTAGTTTGAAGGAGATGATGTAAGCGGTGAAGATATCCAATTATAACTATGCTTTTCTTTTTTATGATGTAAATGAAAAGAGAGTAAACAAAGTATTTAAAGTTTGTAAAAAATATTTTAAACACCATCAAAAATCTGTTTTTAGAGGGAATATAACACCATCAAATTTAATCAAGTTAACTGCAGAACTAAAGAAAATTATAAATTCCAAGGAAGATTTCATATCGATCATTAAGTTAATGAATGAAGACAGTTTTGACGAAGAAACCATAGGGACCAATTATAATGACAGTGAATCATTAATCTTATGATTTTTCCCAACCTGATTTTCAAGTTTATATAATTCCAGGTATTGAAAAATGAATATTTTGTGAATATAATATATGTATAAATAAAATTATAAAAATCGGTTGGGAAAATAAATATAAAGTTGAGGAAATAGCAGTCGTTGAGAGATTTTATATAAATGATGAACGTGTAATTTGATGTAGTTGAACCTTAACATAAGATGTATTGAAATAGTCGATGCAAGCTGGTTATTCCTAAAAAAGATGAGTTGAACCTTAACATAAGATGTATTGAAATTTAGCAGATACACCAGCCCTCTTATATGCAGATTCGTTGAACCTTAACATAAGATGTATTGAAATCGCCATCGCCATTTATATCAACTTCGGCTATACAAGTTGAACCTTAACATAAGATGTATTGAAATGACAGAAAACGGGGAAATAGTGGAGGGAATAACAAGTTGAACCTTAACATAAGATGTATTGAAATTCACACAGCTGAAATATTGTTACGGCGGTGATATAGTTGAACCTTAACATAAGATGTATTGAAATGCATATGAATTGAAGGTTTCCATTTTAAATATTCTTGTTGAACCTTAACATAAGATGTATTGAAATATTGATTAATAATGCCAATATGATGTTTGGGGGTTGGTTGAACCTTAACATAAGATGTATTGAAATATTAACTCTTTTGCTTCTTCCTGAGTTAAATCTATGGTTGAACCTTAACATAAGATGTATTGAAATTAAATATTGCCAACAATTTCTATCTCGTAATTTTGAATGTTGAACCTTAACATAAGATGTATTGAAATCTACTCATTCTTGCTCATCCTCCTCTAATTCAATTGTTGAACCTTAACATAAGATGTATTGAAATAATGTATCCTTGTTTGTATAGCCACGGTTGATATAGTTGAACCTTAACATAAGATGTATTGAAATCCGGTACTGCTAACTACTTCGCCGATTTTATCCATTGTTGAACCTTAACATAAGATGTATTGAAATTTCCAACTTGTATAGGCATGGGTTTTCTTAATTTAAGTTGAACCTTAACATAAGATGTGCTTATATTTATAAATATGAGGAGTGAACTATTGTGAAAATAAAAAATGTTGCAATGATTGGGATGGGGGCAATTGGAACTGTATATGGTAGTTTTCTTTATAAAAAATATGGTTCGGATTTTGCTGTGATAGCAGGGGAAAAGCGAAATATAAAGCTTAAGTCGAAAGGAATTACTCTAAATAACAATACATTTTATCCTTTGGTGTTATCACCTGATAAAAAAGATATTAAATATGATCTGATAATTTTTTGCGTAAAAAATTATCAGCTTGATAAAGCAATCGATGATGTACATAATTTTATAGGTGAAAACACGATAATACTCACCATTCTTAACGGAATTACTGCCAGAGACAGAATATTGTCAGCATATCCGGATAATAAAGTTCTTTATGGCCTGTCTACGCATATGAATGCTGTGAGAACACCTGAAGGTGTTTTTAGTACAGAGTATGGAGAAATTCAATTCGGATATGGTGACAATACAGTAATTGCACCGGAAGTACAAGCTGTGCAAGAATTATTAAATGAAGCGGGAATTAAAAATAAAGTTTTTCCTGACATGATAAGAGCAATGTGGAAAAAGTTTATGCTGAATGTTGGAGTAAATCAGGTGACCGCAATTACCAAAGCATCATACGAAAAGGTGGCGAGTGTTAAAACAAATCTTATCCTGTACAAAGAGGCTATGATGGAAGTGCTGAAAGTCGCCCAAGCATCGGGTGTTGATTTGAGAGAAAAAGATGTTGAAGAACTTATGGCGTCAATAACAAGCCGGCTTTCTGCTAAGGAGAAAACTTCTATGTTGCAGGATGTTGAGGCAAAACGTAAAACGGAAGTCGATTATTTTTCAGGACTTGTTGTTGAAATGGGGGAAAAGCTTAGTATACCAACACCTGTAAATCATGTCCTTTACTGTCTTATTAAGTCTATTGAAGAACTATATTAACATTAACAGACTTTTATTATATCAGAATAAAAATTTTTTGGCTATACATAGAAAAATAATCTGTCCCCATCCCTAAATATATTGGTTTTAACATAAAGCAATACGGAAGAGATGGCATAGAAATGCAAAAAAGACAAATGAAACGTCCGAGACCACTGATAAAGTCGTTATTTTTAAAAATTACTCCAGCAAAAATGTGGATTTGTGGATATAAAAAATTAAAAAATCGGACTTTTTCACTGGTCCCGAAACGTCCCCATGTCCTCCTATTTTTTTATTTCTTTCATTATGTTTTCGGCAAACCATTTTGCTTTTTCTTCGATGTTGGGCACATCTTTTATGGAATCTTTATTATTGGCCGTAGCCATTAAAGAGAAATACGGAGGCAGCCTGAAAGTCTTGTTTAGATTTAAACTGCTTATAATTTGCTTAGCCACAATATCGCTTCCTGAATATCCTGATACAATTATGGAGAACAAAGTTTTATCATAAAATTTTGTTCTCCTGAAAAGTGCGGTTAGTCTGTTAATAACAGCCATTATATTAGCCGAAACGGAGTCATTATAATTAGGACAGATGAATACCACTGCGTTTGATTGAAGAAGAGCGGGATAGACCTCTTCAACTATTATTCCCCCATAAAAGCAGCTTACTTGCTGGCCGTAATGTTTACAAGTTTTATAAGGACAACCTTTGCAGTCATATATTGTTCCGTTTCCTATGTGAATTTCTCTTATTTTACATGAATTTAAATTTCTTTTAACCATGTTCCAAAGAAGAAGACTGTTGGAAGTTCTCCAGTTACTGGAGTAAATTATTAATATTTTAGGATTTTTTATAGGGCTGATATTGTCTTTGAAAAACCTTTGTCCCAATTCATAGCAAGAATTTAGGCAAATATTTTCCAAAGAATCATTATATATACTTTTCATAGGAATAAAATTTTCTAAATTTCCTGTTGCTTCAACTAAAGGCCTTCCTATAAATCTTAAACCTAATTGATTTCCGTGGAATATTATATTCTGAGCAGCACTCCTTGTATACAATTCCGTATTACTATGGGTTAAAACTATTCCCTGGAAGCCAAATAGGGAGGAGTTCCCCATAGAATATAGTTTAGAAAATATATTTGAAAGATTATTGCTAAATCCTATATTATTGACTTCAAGAGCAAATATGATCTTTCCCTGCCTTAATGATGAAACATGGTTTTCATCATTGATTATAACGGGATCTCTATCCTGAATAACGGCTTGAATCATCTTTTCCAACATAAAGGAAGGCTTTTCGGGAATAATTAAAAATAAATCATTCATATTATTTTCACTAACCTTTCATAAGCGGATTTAATCTTACTAAACAGAGGTTCAGGTAAATTTAATTTTTCTACTTCAATATTATTGTTTATGAGCCTGCATTTTGCTCCGATATAAGCTCCACCCATATAAGTTGAACCGTAAAACCAATCTCCACTCATTGTTGATAACAGAGATAGTGCACCTGAAGACAAACTGGGAGCAATATATGGCTTATATCCCAAACTTCTTATTTTTAAATTGGCATTCTTTGTTTTTTCCGTTAATAGATTAGACAGATTTTCATTATAATTTTTGATGCTGTCCGCTACTATTAATCCTTCTCCATGAGGGCCAAAAACTCTTCCTTCATTTAAAAAATGTTTTGTTTTTTCGTCCATTTCGGCATAAAAAGCTGCTCTTCCGTTCATAACGCCCAGCCCGTATCCGATGACTTTATCGGCAGGAATTCCTTCAAAATCTAAATTTCCATATTCATCCTTATTGCTTTCAAGAAATGCTTTTTTGCATAGAAGGTCTACGGGATCTGATATTACAGCAAATATACCCTTAAAATGTTTTTTCCGTGCCATATAGGCATATTCTTTTATAATGGCTGAATTGCCGTTGAATTGAACCATTCTGACGTCGCCCGCTTTGCTGTTTGTGGGAGGCACACCTTTTGATGCACAAAATACAAACATGTCACAATCAAATAAACTCTCTATATCTATTCCTTTGACCATAGGAAATTTTTCGTTAGAAAAGGCTTTCCGCACCTGGTTCATTTCATATTCCCATCTTATTTTATTATTTTCGTTTCTGTCACATATTCCTATTTTTTCGATAAGTTCTCCTCCTAAAAGTTTCAAACCGATAAGCAGAGTACTTCCTACATCTCCTAAGGCTAAGATATTCACCTTCCATTTGTTATGACTTTTTTCCTCTAATAATTCGGACCAATGGGGATAATTTGTATTAATTGAAATTATATTTCCGTTATAGATATCTTTTATAAGCCATTCAGGCAGAGAATACTCTTTTTCTTCTTTAATGTCGAGTATTATATCGATATCTTCCCTTTCTGATAAAATAAAATCAGGATGGGAAAGGGAAAAGCTTCTCCTTGAGTAGAGAGGATCAGATTTTTTCAAATAGTAATATTTATTTTTATTTGCTATAAATTCATCAAGGGAAACCTTTTTAAACATACTATACTCATAAGTTGAAAATAAGTATTTATTTTTATACTTATAATAATTAAACATTAAAATCTCCTACCTTTTAAAGATATTTTTTAACCTGTTCAAATGTTCTAAGTCCCTTTTAACATATACTGAAGGACTAAGATTCATATCATAATCCATATTAATCCCTATATCTGGGCATCTGGGTGTCTGTATTACTTCTTTTAACCTTTTTAATGTTAAGTTTTTCTTATTTATATCTTGATAAACTTCTTCAACTTTTTCAAGAATTTCATAAGTATTTTTAAGGCAAACTTCCGACAGATTATATATATTATCCTTTGATGTGTTCTTAATAAAATTCGGAGAAACATAAGGTAAAATTAAATTAATGCTTGGTATCAGATTTTTATCCAATCTGTTTTTTATTTGAACCATATCTCCTCCTAAGAAAGGATATTGAGCACTTTCATTAAACCACAGCTTAAGATTCGGGATAAAATAAGCGCAACTTACATTTAGATTTCTCATATCCGCTATTTCTTTTCCTCTTCCGGATAATATACCTACAATGATTTTTTCAATCTTAATATTTGAACCTCTGACTAATGGTTCCAGCACCTTGATTCGATATCCCTTATGGAGTAGGTCATCTACAAGAATTAAAGGTTTGTTAAAAGAACGGAGTACTTTTATTTGATTTTCCAGACTTAAATAGTTAGGAAAAGCACTTATAGAAAAATTTTTTATATCAGAGTCAAATATTTTTTCAGTATGGATAGTTTTTGTTATAGTATTTGGTAAAATACATCCGTTAAGAATAGAACCAAAAGGTGCGCATATACAGGGACCTGATTGCCTGGACTGTTGGGATGCCGAAGAAACTTTATTTGTATCACATATTTGTTGTATTAACTTACTGTATATCATATCCTTACTGAAAGAAAGAAGCAGTTCCCCAGGATATAAATTTACAATTGCTTTTTTTAATTCATTTCTTTTTTCTTCTATGACTTTGTTTATGTCTTTGTTTTCCCTGAAGATTTCCTTTAAAGAGTCCTCTATGTCTAAATCTAATGTTGAGGGATTATTCATGTCTACCATAAATATAGGTTTCCCGTTATAGGAACGAACGGATTTTGCAAAACCCAAAAGAGGAAGAATATTTTCAACCATTTTCTGCCATTGAGTATTATTCTTATATATACAGTAGTTATAATCATCTGAAACGAGAAAAGCTAAAGTTTCGTTAAGGATAGTTTCTATGAGGACTTTACTATTGTTTTTAGCGTATATTCCATCTAATACGACAATTCTGCCCTTGGCGTTTTTTCTTATTTCTTCAGTTAAATTGCTGTTCTGAAATTCATCGAATATCATACTGCTTTTTAACCAGTGATACAAAGAAAAAGCTAAAACATTTTTGTTTTCCGAATCTTTTATAACAAGAACTCTTGTTTCAGATTTATTTTTTATATTTTCCAAGAATGTGATATCAATATTTTTCCCAATAGAACGAATTATATCTTCAATAAGGGATTCACCCAAGGATTCATATACTTTCACTTCAAAGGTTTTCTGCTGCACTAATGTCTTGTATTGAGGTTCTTTTACATAAAGGCCTAATTTAAATATATATTGTTCTGCCACGGAATCTATTAATTTTGAAATATCCCTGTTTTTGTCAATACTTTCCCTTATCTTGGTAGAGCTTATGTCTTCGTATTGAGGAGGAAGAGAAAGCCTTACAACATGCCCCTTAATCTTTTTTATTTTTTCTTCCAATATTGAACTTTGATTTTCCTCAGAGATATAAGTCTCCCTGTTGAATATTATATGGGGAAATTTGTGTATCGGGCTGTTGTTTTTATAAGATGAAGCATTAAGTATAACGTCTGAACCAATAACTATATAGACATCAGAATCGGGAAACAAATTTTTAAGCTTATTTAAGTCCTTACTATTATTGAGACCTATGGGAATTTCTGATGGAAATAAATAAATATCCAATTCTTGAGCAATAGACATTCGCATTATATTTATTCTGAAAGAGTGAGGCTGAGTTCTCTTTGACCAAGAAAATTCATCTACAGCCAGATAAACTTCAAAGCCCATATCTCTGATTTCCATGGCAATTTCCTTATGACTGAGGGTGAAGGGATCAAAGGTACCGGGAAAAAATGCAATATTTTTCTTCCTTTTCAGGTCTATTTCACCATAATTAAATTCATAATCCGATATAAACCTGTATATATAATTTAAGGAAGCGGAATTGTTCAAGAATAGGAACTCGTTTTCTTCTCTCTTTGTTAAAAGAGTAAGGATTTTTTTGGATACTAACAGAAATATATCGTGTTTTTCATTTAAAGTTAACTTTGAAGAACCGAAGATATCCGTTCCCAGGACTCTGAAAGCATAAGTACTTATTTCAGGATTAAAATTAGCCATTTCCATTAATAATATTCCCAGGAGCCTTTTCAATCTTTTTCTGTTTACTTTTGTTTCCTCTTTAAAATTATTCCCGTAACTTTTATAATTTTCAATTGCAACTCCTACGGTCTTTAACAATAAAATAGCGATTTGAACGTTGGACTTCTTTATTTCTATTTCCATATCATCAATAAGTTCGTCTAATTCTATTGGTCTTAAGTATAAAATTATTCGGCCTAAATATTCCGGTATATATTTTGTGAATTGATAGCTTTGCATTTCGAGAGCTCTGGATAATTCAATAACTATATCATTTCGTTGGTCGAGAGTGAGAAAGTTAAAAATTTTGATCAGGGTTTCTCCCGCATAATTTCTTACCCTTTCAACAGCGCTTACTTTAAGAAGATTGCAAAAATGCATGGCAGTATGGAGGCCGTTAGGATCAGATGATTTCATCAATTCTTCATATAGAATATCAATGTTTATTTTTTTATTTATCCAAGAAGTAGCGGTTTTTAAATTGTTGAAAAATATATCCGACATGATATCCTTATGGCGAGCGTAGGAATTTTTATAAGTGTTGATGATATTATCTCTTAATGCTAACTTATCAGCTATTTTTACTCTCAAAAAATCTTCGGCTATAGAGGAAGAGGGCGCATAGTTTTCTTCCATATATTCTTTTAAAGCCGGTATAAATTTATTATCATTTTTCAAATAAGGAGATAAATCTTTGATAGAATCCCAAGCCTGAAGTCTTATCTCGAAATTTGGAGATTTTATTTGCTCGATTATATATTTAGAAATTTGTGAAAGCTCGGTTCTGTTTAAACTTTCAAATGGAATATATTCTACGGTTTGAAGAAGATAAAATTGCTGAGTCTCCGATAAAATCAAATAGTTATTATAATATGATATCAATACATCCGCATAGGATTCATACTTACTTTTATGACAATGCAAAAATAACGAATTTATAACATTCTTAATATTATAAAGCCATTCTTCCTGAAAATCCTGAATTTTATGTTCCGGAAATAATATTAATTTTATAGCATTGTTTAATATATCTGAACTTTTAAGCTCAAAAGTATCATTATTTACAGATTTGGGAGTTTCTTTTCGATATTCTTCGTCATAGGAGCCGATTAAAATTCCTATGAGCTGAGCAGCTTCTTTTCTTATGGCTTCTTCCTTATGAAGAAGTAAATCATATAAGAAATAGAGAGTCTTAATCTTTTGTTCCTGAGTCAGATAAGTGGAATATTCGTAGAAAATTTGCAAATAAGTACTGAGTTTTTGCCAGTTGTATTCGCTTCTGGCAGATTCAAGGATATTGTTAAATGATTGATTGTTCATAAGTTTATTCATTAAGAAAATATTATGCTCAATAGAAAAATATTTTAAATTCTCTACGATTTCTTTTTCCTGCATCAGCGAAAACAGTTTAGGTTCAGGTTTTTTAAAGTTCTTCTTAGCCGTCTCGGTATTAACTCCCAGACTTTTCATGAAGTTTTCAAAATCCTTAAGCTTTGAATAAACTTTCCTGTATCTTTTCTCTTTTTTTTCATCGACATTATCCAATTTATTCAAAATTACATCAAAGGCTTCATCTAAAGTGTATATATGTATATGATTAACTCCATCTGTATTTTTGCTTTTTACCCTGAAATCGGAATATATGAGTATCAAAGATTCTACGGGGAGATTTTCTAATTCCAAATCCCAGGTAGAATGATTTGTTGCTATATGGCCTATGGTATTTATGGAAAATTGTTTGAACCATTCATCCGTATAATAATAATGAAGGTAAGCTACCCTTTTTTCTTCTCCTTCTTTCAGTCCGTATTTTCCTATATCATGGCCTATACTTGCTCCCGCTATTATTCCAAGATCTAAAGGTATCTCAAGATTTTTTAACTGTCTTGATAAATATAAACTTAAATTATTTACACCGGCAATATGTTCTATAGTGTTATGTCCGGTGATACACTGGTCCAATTTCATTAATTCATAAATCCAATTTTTAAAAAATATTTCCTTAAAGTGAAAATATTCAGGATTTTTAATATTTTCCTCTTCCTCTTTGGTCAAAAAAGAAACAGGATATTTGTGAAGAAAACTTTTTTTATTGTAAGATATCTCATATTTACAGAATTCCCTTAAAATATAAAGATAAGCAGAAATCCAATTATCATAAGAGTGATTAAAATCAATATTTATTTTTTGAGGAAATGACTTATATAAGATCCAATCATATATGTATTTAAGGCATTCCTCTTTATCAAAGGAAAAGTGATCTTTGATATAATCCCAAAATAGGTCCAATAAAGATGAAGGATCAACGGAAAAATTAGCTAAGGAACGATTTAAGCTTCTCTTAAAAGAATCGGCTTTAATATATTCCAATAATTCATCTTTTCCATCAATATCAGATTGTTGGTTTATTATGTTGAACATGGAATTATAAACTTCCTCATACATGATTACTATAATAACCTCCTTTTTAATTCCTCTCCTGTGGGAGTGGCAGCCAATCCTCCCAGGGCAGTTTCTTTAAGAGAAGTGGGGAGCTCCCTTCCTACTTTATACATAGCATCGACAACTTCATCAAAAGGAACAATACAGTCAACTCCTGATAAAGACAAATCGGCAGATAAAAACGCATTTATAACTCCGGATGCATTGCGAATGATACATGGAAATTCTACCAAACCGGCTATGGGATCACACACAAGTCCCATTACGTTTATCAGAGAAAAACTTGCTGCATTTAAACACTGCTGTGGAGTTCCGCCGAGCATTTCGACTATTCCGGCTCCCGCCATAGCACTTGCTGTTCCGCATTCTGCTTGACAGCCCCCGTAAGCCCCTGAAATAGTAGCGTTTTTTGCGATTATTTCTCCGATTCCTGCCGCAGTAAACAAACCATTTATCATATCTTCCTCCTTAAGATTAAATTTTTCTTTTACGGTAATTATAGCTCCGGGGAGTATTCCGGAAGCGCCGGCAGTAGGAGCGGCTACAATTTGTCCCATAGATGCGTTTACTTCAGATGTAGATAAGGCCCTTGCCATTGCAGAAATAATAGTATCTCCGCATATGGTTTTTCCGGCATTTTTATATTCTTCTACCTTTTTTGCATATCCTCCTGTAAGACCGCTTATGGAGTTTATTTTTTTATTCAATCCTGATGAAGAAGAACTTATCATTATATTTAAAATTTTTTTCATTTCATTTTTTAATTCTTCACCGGATATATTTGAAGAAGAACATTCTTTTAAAATGACAATTTCATATATTTTTTTATTTTGTTCCTTACATAACTTAAGAAGCTCTTTTCCGTTGTTAAACATTACTTTACCTCCTAACCGGATTTATAATATTTCCGTATATTATTTCTTCACCTGCGGATATTTCATCTAATATTTTCTTATCCATAAAATTGTCGGTTTCAACGATCATAGTAGCATTTTTATCGAATCTTGAAACCTTCATATTTGCAATATTAATATTATTATATGCAAGTATAGTACCCACTTTACTTATTACTCCCTTTTTATCAGGATATTCTAATATAAGGGTAGGTGATTCTCCGGTGAGTTCAACTTTGTTTCCGTTTATATCAGTGATTAATATACTTCCTCCTCCTATGGATGAACCTATTATATAAAAATCCCTTTTATTGTCTTTATGAAATACTATTTTGACAGTATTAGGATGTTCATAACCTAAATCAGTTTCGTAAAAGTTAAATTCAATTCCCTTTTCTTTTGCTATAATAAAAGAATCTTTTAGTTTCTCGGAAGAGGGTTCCATGCCAAGTATTCCGGCGACCAGCGCTTTATCTGTACCATGGCCTTTATATGTTTTAGCGAAAGAGCCGTGCAAATAGAAATCTACTTTATCAAAATCATCTCCATAGATTTCTTCCGAGGTTTTTCCTAATTTTGCTGCTCCTGCCGTATGAGAACTGGAAGGTCCAATCATTATAGGACCTAATATATCAAAAATACCGTATTCTTTCATCTTTAACACCTCTTTTATGATTTAATTTTAACATTAGAAGTAAAAGATATCAATAAAAAAAAGAGGATAAGCCTATCCTCCCAGAGTAATATCCTGTTTATCATACCATTCCAATGCATTATAGAAATGTTTTGGAGTGAATTCGGGCCAGTATTCATCTATTATATATAAGTCTGAATAAACAGACTGCAAAGGTAAGAATCCGCTCAATCGTCTTCTTCCTCCCCATCGAATAATCAGATCTATTCTTGATATTTCTCTTGATCTAATCAAATCCATCATATTTTTATCTTTTTCGTTAGAGGCAAAACAATCATTTAGATCCCATTGCCAACCGTAATTAACTAAAAAATTTATTTTTGTTTTTCCATTTCCAAAAGTTTGCCTTTTAATTGTATAGGGAATTAATTCCCGAGGAAACATGGGAGATTCCGTATTGCCAACTATGAAGAGGGAAGCATTTTCTTTCGACAACATTTTTACTGCATCAATGCAGGCTTGAGTAAAAGCTACTCTTTGAAATTTAGGCCTTTTTGTATTATCAGTGGTAAATCCGTAGTAAGTGATTTCATTTATTCCCTCTTTTTCGCATAATTTGAAGAGTTCCAATCCTGGCTTTAATCCCATGTTATATCCCTTTTCCTTTGTCATTCCATTTTTTACTGCCCATCTTCTATTTCCGTCCGGAATAATACCGATATGATTTGGTATCCTCATTAATATCTATCCTCTCTTAATATTATATTTTTATCTATTATTTCCATATTCTAATAATTAAATTCTTTTTTCTTCTTATAGTCAACAGGAAAGTCTCATTTTTTCTTAATATAAGCCGAAGATAAATAAATTTCAGAAAAAGGTAGATATGCTTATATTTATTATTGTTTTCTTTGAGTATATATAATATATATTCCTGCAATAATCAATAATATAGGCCAATATCTGCCTATATTAAACCATTTGGCAGTGAACCAAGGAAATAATTTTTTGATAAGCATAAAAGAACCAAAGATTATTAAAACAATTCCTATAAACGAGGAATTATTCTTAAAAGTATTGTCATCATCATCACCATAATAAATAACATCGCTGTCCCCTTGGGGAATAACCAGAGCGCATATAAAATAAGCAATAATAGCAAAACCGGCTGTAACGAAAGCGAGTATAATCCACAACAATCGCATTATAGATGGATCTACGTTGAAGTATTCACCCAATCCGCCGCAAACGCCGCTTATTATTTTATTATCTTTGGAACGATAAATTTTTCTTGCCATATCAATTCCCCCTTATTTTCATTTTATTATTATATTTTATCAGATATAATAATAAAAGTGAATTTAATATAATTTATTAATACCCTTTATTCACAATATATTATCATTGTGGTAACATTATATTTAAGAAAATGATTATATGGAGGATAAATTATGTATAATATCTTATCTTTAGTATTTAAATATCTTTTCATTTTTGTTATTTATTTTTTTATGATAAACATTATTAGGCTTATTTATTTAGATATTAAAGGAATAAACATGACTACATTTGATAAAAATACTTATTTAAAACTTATAAACAGGAAAGAGGCCTTGCCGTTTAAAGTAAAAGAATATTATTCTGTTGATGACGGAGTTTCAATTGGAAGGGGAAATCAAAACAATATAGTTATTAAAGATCAATATATCTCAAAACAGCATCTGAAAATTGTAAAAGATGAAGATGAATATTATCTGGAAGATTTGAACAGTGCTAATGGCAGTTTTGTTAACGGGCAAAGGGTTATGGATGTAATAAGAATTAAAAACGGAGATAGAATAAATTTAGGGCAAGTGGAATTCTTATTTGTAAATAAGGATTAATGGGGTGAAGAAAATGTTTGATAAACTTGTAAGTTATAAAGTTCCGAGAAATTTTTTGGTTCTGTTTGATTTGATGGCATTGCTTCTTCTTTTTATATATGAGAAGGAGAATTTAGATGCATTTACTATGATTTCAGCTATATCCATGGTATTTATAATATATATATCAAATTTTATTCTTATAAAGATATCTACGGGAGACAATTATATATTTCTTATTGCTACTATGCTTATAAGTATAGGGACAGTAATGATATACAGAATAAATCCTGAAATAGGAATAAGACAAGTGATATGGGTTAGTATGGGAGTGTTCGCTTTTTTCCTGTCTTATATTATGACTAAAAAAATTAAAAGATTGAATAAGCGGATGAAATTATATTTAGGTATTTCATTAGGACTTTTCATAATAACCCTTGTATTCGGAAGAAATATAAATGGAGCCACCAACTGGATTAAGGTAGGAGGATTTAATTTCCAACCGTCGGAAGTTATAAAGCTACTTTTTATATTTTTCCTTGCCTCTTATTATTCCAATATAGAAAAATATAAGAAGAATTATAGAAATGGTTATTATGTAATTTTGGTAGTTTATATATTTATTGGTTTTTTATTCATGCAAAGAGATTTAGGAATGGCTGCGTTGTTTTACTTAATCTTTCTTGGAATACAATACGTATATGAAGATAATAGGAAACTGATATTGTATAATGTTCTTTTTTCTTTGGTGGGAATAGTCCTTGGTTATACTTTGTTTGACCATGTGAGAATAAGAATTGCAACTTGGCTTGACCCGTGGAAGTACATTGACAATAAGGGGTACCAGATTACTCAATCTCTGTTTGCTATAGCAAGTGGGGGATTTTTTGGAACTGGAATTGGACTTGGACACCCGGATTTTATTCCGGCGGTTCATACGGACTTTATTTTCTCCGCAATATGTGAGGAAATGGGTGTATTTACCGGCATGGCAATAATCATGCTGTTTCTTATACTTGTATACAGAGGGTTCAAGATTGCTTTCAGCCAGGATGATAAATTTTTTCAGATAGTGGCCTTTGGGATAAGTATATTATTTGGATTTCAATCATTTATAATATTCGGCGGGGTTATGAAGCTCATACCTTTAACAGGGATTACATTGCCTTTTGTAAGCTATGGGGGAAGTTCTCTCTTGTCCAGTTTTATTGCTTTGGGGGTACTTCAGGTAGCATCAGAAGAAATAGAACAGGAGGAAGTAGAAGATGAAAAAAGAGCTTAAAAGAATGATAAGAGTATTTGTGTCAGTATGTATTTTATTTGTAAGCTTGATTGTATACTTAAGCTATTTTCAGATTGCTGATGCTAAAGATATTAAAAATAACAGTTACAATAAAAGATTATGGATAGACGAAGAAAGTATATTAAGGGGAATGATACTTGACAGAAATGGGAAGATATTAGCTTATAGCAAGAAAACGGGCGAAGAAGAAATTGCTAAAAGATATTATAACTATGGCAGTTTATATAGTCATATTATAGGTTACAGTTATAGAGAATATGGAAAATCAGGCCTTGAAGCCACATATAATAATGAATTGTTGAATCTAAAAGATAATGCAGCCTTAAATGAGATTCAAAAGATGATTAAACCGAATGGGGAAGGCAATTCGATAAAACTTACCGTTGATCATCATATTCAGGAATATGCCAAAAGCCTTCTCAAAGGTAAGAAAGGCTCTGTAATAGTTATGAATCCCAAAACCGGAGAAATATATGCTATGGTCAGCCTGCCTGATTTTGATGTTTCTACTTTAAGAGAGAATTGGAAAACTATTGTTGAAAACCCTGACAGTCCATTTTTGAATAGAGCTACTATGGGACTTTATGAGCCGGGTTCTACCTTTAAAGTTTTAACCTCGATAGCTGCCTTGGAAAATTTTGATGAGGATAAAGTAATTGATTGTAAAGGTTCGGTTAAAATAGACGGCTACACATTTAAGGATTATAACGGAAAGGGTCATGGAAGAGTAGATCTTCAAGAAGCATTGGTTGAATCCTGTAATGTCTATTTTACCCAGATCGGAGTGGAAATTGGGAAAAATAAACTTGGAGAAGTGGCAGAAGACTTTTTTATTAATAAAAGTATTCCTTTTGATTTGTCGGTTAAGAAGTCAAGTTTTCCGTTTAGAGAAAATATTTCTACGACCGAATTGGCTGCTTCAAGTATAGGTCAGGGAAAGGTAAGAGTGACTCCTTTAAATATGGTTATGATAGCCTCGGGAATTGCTAACGGAGGAAATATCGTTAAACCTACTTTGGTTAAAGAGGTAATTTCTCCTGAGGGAAAAGTAATAAAAAGTATTGAACCTCAAATTCTTTCCCAAGGAGTAGATGGATTTACCGCCAATAAAGTAAAGAATATGATGGTAGAGGTAGTTAAAAGAGGAACCGGGACCAGAGCTCAAATTAAAAATATGAGGGTTGCTGGTAAAACCGGAACTGCCGAAAATTCTACAGGGAAAACTCATTCTTGGTTTATAGGATTTGCTCCTGCAGACGATGCTAAAGTGGCTGTAGTTGTATTACTTGAAAGTGATGGCTCTACCGGAGGAAAAAATGCTGCACCTATTGCTCAAAAACTAATGGTTGAAACTATGAATACCATTAATTAATAAATTATAAATATTAATTTATAAGGGGAGGTAACATTATATGGGAAAAATTAAATTGCAGGAAAGAGAAGAAATTCCTGTAGAATATACTTGGGATTTAGAGTCCATGTATAAAAACGAAAAAGAATGGGAGAAGGACTGTGAAAAAGTCAAAAATCTATCGGAGGACATTTTTAATTATAAAGGGAAAATTTTAAGCAGCAGTAAAGTGCTTTTAGAAGTCCTGAAAAAAAGAGATGAATTATATAGGATTGTTTCCAAAATATTTTCTTATGGGAATATGAAATTGGATGAAGACAGCAGAAAGAGCAAATCCCAGATTTTGTATAATAAAGGGTTAGGTTTATATGTGTATGCTCAAGAAAAGACATCTTTTATAGTTCCGGAGATACTTTCCGCTGAGAAAGACGAGTTGAAGGGATTGTTAAAAGAAGAAGGACTATGTTTATATAAACAATATTTTGACGATATATTCAGAAGCAAGAAACATGTTCTTTCTACTGAAGAAGAAACCTTATTGGCTCAAATGGGTGAAATCGCAGACTCCCCTGAAAATATTTTTTCGATGATGAGCAATGCCGATATTAAATTTCCGGTTATAAAGGATGAAGAAGGGAAAGATGTAGAGATAACACATGGAAATTTTATACCGTTGTTAGAAAGTAAAGACAGAAATGTAAGAAAAGCAGCTTTTGAAGGATTATACACTACGTATAATAAATTTAACAATACTTTTGCTGCAATGCTAAACGGGAATGTAAAAAAGAATATATTTTTCGGTAAGGTAAGAAAATATCCCTCGAGTTTGTCTGCTTCTTTAGACCAGAACAATGTAGCTGTTGATGTTTACGATAATTTAATTAAATCCGTTCATAATAATCTTAAATTCATGTATAAATATATTGACATAAGAAAGAAAGCATTGAATGTAGATGAACTTCATATGTACGATTTATATACTCCCATAGTTAAAAATATAGATATAGAGATTCCCTATGAAGAAGGAAAGGACATAGTGTTAAAAGGCCTTGAACCCTTAGGAAGCGAATACAGAGACATTGTGAAGAAGGGATTTAAAGACAGATGGATAGATGTATATGAAAACAGAGGCAAGAGAAGCGGAGGATATTCCGGCGGGTCCTATGATTCAAAACCATATATCCTCTTAAATTATAAGGATACGCTGAATGATGTGTTTACTCTTGCTCATGAGATGGGCCATTCGCTGCACAGCTATTTTTCGAGGGAAAATCAGCCCTTTATCTATGGAAATTACAGCATATTTGTAGCGGAAGTAGCTTCTACATGTAATGAAGCTTTGCTTATGAATTATTTGCTTAATAATACCCACGAAAAGGAGAAAAAGTTATATTTGCTGAATCATTATATGGAACAATTCAGAACTACACTTTATAGACAGACCATGTTTGCGGAATTTGAGAAAATTATATATGAAGAAGTGGAAAAGAGCGGCTCATTGACAGGAGAATATCTGAATAAGACATACAAGGAATTAAACGAAAAATATTATGGCCCAGGGATAGTGGTTGATGATTTAATTGCAAACGAATGGGAGAGGATACCTCATTTTTATTATAACTTTTATGTGTTCCAGTATGCTACCGGATTTTCTGCTGCCATATATTTATCACAGATGATTCTTAAAGAAGGCAAATCCGGGGTGGATAGATATTTGAGGTTTTTAAAAAGCGGAAGCTCGGATTATCCGATTAATGTATTGAAAAATGCAGGAGTGGATATGACGACAGAGGAACCGGTAAATAATGCCTTAGCGTTGTTCGGAAAATTAGTTGACGAGATAGATGAATTGATATAGATAAAAGGATAGGATGGTGAAAAGCAAGCCGTCCTATTTTTTTATGAATTACAGAGAATGATGAAAATATAGTCGGATCGGTAAAAACCTTAATTTTGGGATCCTTACAAAATTGTCAAGAAATTGTAAAGGTTTTATAAGATTTATCTGATATAATGTGTGTGAGGAGATGGGAAAACAAAGCTAAGTAGTGGAGAGATAATTATAAAAGGGGATCATCATATTGAAGTGATTTTAAAATAAGGAATTCTTAGAAACCGTATAATAATTAAATACGAAAGGGATAATGTAGTGATGAAAAAATTAGTATATATAGTTTTAATTCTGATATTATTAACATCAGCAATTATAGTTACTGAAGATGGAACAGCGAAAGCTGTTATGTTGAAGAAAAAAGATAATATTATACCTATACTTATGTATCATCATGTAGTAAAAGAAGGCAATAAAACAAACAAGATAACTTTAACTACTGGAAGGTTTAGAGAAGATATGGAGTATTTAAAGAAAAAAGGTTATGTTACTATATCTTTTAAAGAATTAATTGATTGTTATGAAGGCAAAACAAAATTTCCTAAAAAGCCTATATTGATAACACTTGATGATGGTTATGAGGATAATTATAAAAATGCTTACCCCATATTAAAGAAAAATAATATGAAGGCTACTATGTTTGTAATAGGTTCGAGAGTTGGAATAACCAATTTCAATAATGATAGTAGATATTCCTATTTTTCTTGGGGTCAAGCTAAAAAGATGTACCAATCCGGTCTTATAGAGATACAGCCTCATTCCTATGATCTTCATAATTATAAATATAATTCTAAACATGGACAAGGCGTACTGCCAGAGAATGGAGAAAATAAAAAAGAATACTATAATAGATTTTTGAAAGATACAGAAAAAGTAACGAAACTCATTAAAGCCCATGTAGGATGTAAATCTTACGTTTATGCTTACCCATATGGTAAATATACCTCAACGAATGAGGAAGTACTAAAAAGGCTAAACTTTAAAGTTACTCTTACAACTAAGAGTAAATATGCGGATATATCTAATGGACTATATGGATTAAAAAGAATAAATGTGCCTGATCGTAAGAAACTTAAGGAGTTGCTCTTATATTGACTATGTTATCATATTTAGAATTATTTAAATAGGTTTCGAAAAAAGGCTTCTTTAGCATATTAATGCTTTAGTGGAAGCCTTTTTTATTATAAGAACTTGCTCTTTAAGTTGTTCCAATACATATCCTTATCAAAATTTAATTTATATATCTTTTTTTTGGACATTGTAAGGTTTATTTCCGTGATATTGTCGTATCTGTTTTCAACTCCGTCATTCATTATAAGAATGGAATTTTCATATTTAAATTCGGGTTTTACGGTTATAGTCATGTTTCCCGGAATTACCGTGCTGTTGGGAAGCGAACGATAAGCCTTAGAACTTATGGGAGATAAAGGAGTTATTTGTAGCGCTTTCAATAAAGGATAAACTATACTTCCTCCACTCGAAAAGTTATATGCGGTACTTCCCATGGGAGTGGAAATTATTATACCGTCTCCGCTAAACATTTCCAAATGATTATTATCGATAAAAATTTCTAAATGAACTACTTTTGAAGCTGTTCCCTTTACAACAATTTCATTAATTCCAAGCAATTTAATAATTTTTTTATCTATTAAAATCTTAGATTCTATCAAATATATTTTTTCGGTAAAATATTCCTTCTTCATATATTTTTCAATGAAAGTATCAATGTCCTCCGGAAGTATTTCCTGATAAAATCCAAGGTGACCTGTATTTACGCCTATAAATGGGATATTAGGGAAATTGTATTTATGTACGGATCTTAAAAAAGCCCCGTCTCCGCCTATGCATATATTTAATTCCGCCTGAGAATTATAATCTTCAGAAACCAAGAAACCATTTTCATTAAGTTTAATTTTTAAAAGGTTAAAAACTTTTTTTGAATCCAGATTGTCGTTATAGAGGATATTAATCCGTCTGCCCTTTTCAAATTTTTTCAAAGGAATACCTCCCTAAAATATGATTCTGTAAAAGTAAAAAAAATTTGATATAATAAATATAATTATATTATACAATAAAACTATCAATAATTGGAGGATTTATTAAATGAAGTTTTTTCATGAAAGTGACAGTGTAGTTTTATTTCCGGTGGAAGAGAATGGGTTAACCATAGACGATGTCCTTATTAAAAATCAAATATCCGTAAGATTGATGAGAAAGTTAAAAAAGGAAAAAAGAATAATATTTAACAATAAATTTTCACAGAAAAATGAGAAGGTCAAAATAGGAGATGTGGTAGGAATATTTATGGAAGATGAAATCGATAATATTGAACCGGAAGATATACCCTTAGATATAATATATGAAGACTTTGACTTACTCATTATAAATAAACGTCCGCATATTGTAGTCCATCCTACTCCTAAATGTATAAGCGGTACCCTTGCCAATGGAATCAGTAGTTATTACATGAAAAAGGATATACATAAAAAAATTAGATTTGTAAACAGATTAGATATGGACACTTCAGGTATAATAATAGTTGGGAAAAATCCCTTTGCTCATCAGCAAATGGCTTTACAACTTGAAAATGATATGATTGAAAAGAAATATTTAGCGGTGGTAGAGGGAATTGTAAAAGAAGATGAAGGGACAATAGATATTCCCATTGGCAAAGAAGAGAAGGATATACTGAATAAAGTTATGAATAACGGAAAAAGATCAATTTCAAAATATAAGGTTTTAAAAAGATATAGGGAAAGCACATTTTTGGAAGTTCAGATACTTACAGGTAAAAATCATCAGATAAGAGTGCATATGAATTATATAGGGCATCCTATTATCGGAGATTCCCTTTATTATAAAAGAAGTTCATTTATAGACAGACAGGCACTTCATGCTTGGTCAATAAAATTCAGCCATCCCAGATACAAAAATATTGTGGAATTTAAGGCTCCGCTTCCCGAAGACATGAAATATTTAATTGAGAAACTTAAAATGAATTAAATGACTTTAATATTATTTATCTTCGGAGGAATCCTTTTTTTGAGTATCCAATGTTTGCATTAACTCAAACATTTTAACCATTTGCGTAATCTTCTTCTTCTCTTTTTCATCTCTTCCTTCCAGCATAACCTCTATTATTTTTTCAAGGCTATTGGAATTGTTGATACCATCGGGATTTGATAAGAAAGTTTTCAATACGGAGGCCAATTTTTTGTATTTATCGATATTTAATATTAATTCCATTCCATTTCCTATTTCTTTTGCATCATCGTAAGAGACTTCCCTTTTTAGAGTAGATAATATGTAATTAATTCTTTCGTTTTTGTTATTAACATCCGCAACTTTAATATCATAGAAATTATCTTCTTTTTTTATAAACTCAACTGTTTCATAAACTTTTACTATTTTTTCCGTAATAAAAAGAGATTTATTAATGGCTGGGATCATGTCAGGTGGAAAATAGGGACTAATTTTTTTCAAGATCTTGATTTTTTTATGAGTGGAAGAAATATTTAGGGAAAAAGAATCCTGAAGATTTGTTTTATTGAAATCATTTTTATTCCCTTTCAGAAACATTAAAAGAACTAATAAAATTAACAGTTCATCCAATATAATTCCCTCCTTATTGAAAAGGATCACTTTAATATATTATGCAGATGAAAACAGAATGTTTACTATTATTTATATGTAATATCCGTAGATATTCCTTCATAAGATTAGAGTATAAAATATGGGAGGAATGAAGATGGAAAGTAATGAAGATTTAAAGAATATAATTGAACAAATGAAAGATACGAGTCCTACAGAAGAGCAGATAAACCAAATTAGAGATATGGCTGAAGATTACTCAGATAAATCTGAAGATGAAATATTCTTTGAAATAATAAAGATTAATAAACAAATGAAGGAGACAATGGGAGAGGATGAATATAATAAACTTATTGAAAAGCTCAATAATATAAGACCTTTATTAGATGCCGAACAGAGAGAAAAACTGGATATGGTATTGAAAACTATAAAGAAGGGTAATCAGTAACGAAATTAAATAAAAGGACTAAGGTGAGATTTGTATTTTAAATAAATCTTCTTAGTCCTTTTATATTAAGAACTTATGAGGCTTTCTGAGCTTTTAGTTTTTTTGGAACAATTATGAGTGCGTTATATGTTTCAACTGCAACAAGGACTGAAAGTATGATTAATATCATTGAAACAATCGGTATTGACGGGTGCCCCTGCCCTTTGACCCATCCGTTAATTACATCTCTGACTAATGCCCAATTTGACATTATGAACATTATTGAAGCAGGTATGAAGGAAACAAGCCATGCCTTCGATTTACTATTTGTTTTGAAGAGCCATACCGTAACACCAATTAAGGCAAGTGCAGCTAAAAGTTGGTTTGATGCGCCGAATGTATTCCAGAATGTTTTCCATGCGGGTATAGCATTACCGTTTGCATCAACCATTGTTTGGAATATAAAGAAAATAGGGATGCCGGCTGTAAGCAATGTGCCTATAATTTTACCTTTTAAATCTTTCCAACCGGTAAGTTCCTGTATAATGTAACGGCCAAGTCGTGTACATACATCCAATGTATCATAAACAAATGTAGTAAAGGCCATAAGTCCAAAACTTACGCCGTAAACTCCCGGGATACCTATAAGTTCCAAGAAGCTGCCTATTCCTGATGCATAAATAAAGTTTGGCGCTTTTGAAACCATAGGAGAATCCTTAGATAGGATCATGAGACAAGCAAGAGAAACTACTGCAACCATACCTTCAAGTAACATTGCCCCGTATCCTATAGGTTTAGCATCACTTTCTTTTGCCAACTGCTTAGAAGTTGTACCGGATGAAACAAGAGAATGGAATCCGGAACAAGCACCACAGGCTATGGTAATAAATAATACGGGAAACATTGGGAACCAGAAGCCGCTACCAATACTGCCGTCTGCAGCAAGATTTGTAAAAGCGGGGAATTGTATGTGGTATCCGCCAAAGATTATACCGATTGCAGCAGCAATAAGGGATGCATAAAGGAAATATCCTCCTATAGCACCACGAGGTTGTAAAACTAACCACATTGGTAAAATAGATGCGATGAAACAATAAATTAAAATAAGAACTCCCCATACTTTTTGCTGAAGAAGGATATCAGCAATTGGCAATGAAATCGGTATATAACGCCCTGCCCAAATTGCAACTCCAACAAGAGGAAGGAATATTAAAAGCGCGATATTTTCTTTAAGCTTGGTATATTTCATTAGAAGTCCCATAATTATTGGCAGAATAAGATAAAGAATGGATGAAGCTGCAATTGCGGCACCTGCAACTTGTTCTCCCGATTCAAGTTCTACGGTACCTACAAATGAACTCGCAGTAATATCTGTAAACGCAACAATAATATATACGAGAGTTATCCATATAAAAAGCATAAAAAGCAACCATGCCCGTTTTGAAACATTCGTTCTGATTACTTCAGCAATTGATCGTGCTTTATGCCTTACAGATGCTACAAGAGTACCCATATCGTGAACGCCGCCAATAAAGATTGTACCTATAAGGATCCACAGAAGGGCGGGAACCCAGCCGAATATAGTACCTGCAAGAATAGGACCGTTTATGGGACCTGCTGCTGCTATAGCCGAGAAATGCTGGCCCATAAGCATACTCTTTTTTATAGGGACATAATCTTGTCCGTCGTTTAATTCAACTGCCGGTGTTTTGATTGAATCGTCTAATTTAAAAATTTTATTTGCCAAGAACTTTCCGTAGGTAATATATGCTATATAGAAAATAATAGCTGCTCCAACAACAACGATTAATATATTCAAAATACTCACCTCTCTCAATTAATTTTTATAACCCATAGGGAAATCATGTTTTTCCTTACATAAATGGGTTTCAAAAAAAGACTTCCTTAATAATTGTGCATATTCTAAATTTTGATATTGAAATATAGTAGTGAAAATATTAACATAGAAAAATATATTATAAATCACCATTTAAGAAAATTAATTTTAAATATGTTATAATGAAAAGTAATGTCTGTTTATACTTATTAGAATAGGATTATTTCTGTTAAAGAAAAATAATTTCTAAGATAGTTAGATTTTAAAGTGGTGTCAAAATATATAGAAGAGTATATATAATGGTATAGTTGTTTAGTTATAATATATTGATATTACATATTGGTACTAATTTCAAGACAACGATTTCCTATCCTCCGAATATTAAAGCTGGAAGAAAGAGCGACTTTTTTTCAATACTTGACTTTAACAGTGTGGACATTTCGTCACCTCCTTAAAATATATTGGATGGACATGCTCTATATAAAAGGATTGTCCTCTCTTAACCACTTTAATATAAGAGATTATTATTTTGAGGTAAGTTCTATATACAAAATATAATTTTTATTGAAATAAATACAAATATTATCCTTTAATCATATATAAATGTTACTAATTTTATTATAATACAAAAATTTCAAAAAATAAAGGGATTATCAAAATATTTTGATAACATATTAATTGAACTGATAAGGTTACGGGTCAGGTTATTTAGTTACTTTATTTCCTATCATTCCATATGTAGGTAATAGACATAATAGTAAATTAATGCTATAATTTATTTATATTTACTTATATTATATAGATGTAGGAGGAATATATGATGAAATTGGACAAGAAGGTAAAAGTTCTAATGATTGTCATAATTTCTATGGCTCTGATTTCAGGCATATTTGTATATATAAATAAAGAAAATCAGTACAAAGAGACATCTTATAAAATTTTCTTAGAATATGTAAACAAGAATATGGTTGAAAGAGTTGACTTAAGCGATGAACCCAGAATTACAGGCAAATTAAAAAACGGAGAGTATTTTATAACTGATAATCCAAGAACTGAAAACTTTAAAGAATATCTTTTAAAAAATAATATCAAGGTAATTGAGACTAACGGTAGTTTGGTGACATTGCAAAGCGTTTTCTTCTTTTTGGTTATTGGTGCGGTAGGGGTAGCTGCCTATTTTATGAATAATAATGCATCAAAGCAGGCTCAAAAGGAAATTGAAATAATGTCGGACATGGAAGATATAGAGAATAACTCAAATGTAGTAACATTTGCTGATGTAGCAGGGAATGAAGAAGCAAAAGAATCGTTAAATGAGCTGGTAGATTTTCTTAAAAACCCTGAAAAGTACGGAAGATATGGAGCAAGAATGCCAAGAGGGGTTCTCCTGTATGGACCTCCGGGAACGGGCAAGACGTTATTGGCTAAGGCTTTGGCAGGGGAAGCAAAAGTACCGTTTTTTGCAGTATCGGGTTCGGATTTTATACAGGTTTATGCAGGCCTGGGGGCCAGCAGGATAAGAAGCCTTTTTTCAAAAGCAAAACAAAAAGGAAAAAGTGTTGTATTCATCGATGAAATAGATGCTCTTGGGAAGAAAAGAAGAGGAAATGTGGGAGGCGGAAGCGAGGAAAGCGATAGGACCCTTAATGCTCTTTTAACTGAGATGTCGGGATTTAGAGAAAATGAGGGGATCATAGTTGTTGCTGCAACAAATAGAATTGATACCCTTGATGAAGCCCTTCTAAGACCGGGAAGATTTGATAGACAAATAGAGGTAGGACTCCCTGATATAAATGCCAGATATCGAATATTAAAACTCCATGGAGAAAAGAAGCCTTTAGCTCCGGACGTAGACTTGAAGAAAGTTGCTCAAGAAACCGTATATTTTAGCGGAGCCAAATTGGAGAATCTCATGAATGAATCGGCGATGATGGCGGCGAGAGAAAATGAAGATTTTATTACTATGAACCATATAAACAGAGCTTATTATACAGTCCTTGTAGGAGAAGAGAAAAAGGATAGAAGCTGTATATCAGCCAAAGATAAAGAAATTACGGCTTATCATGAAGCAGGACATGCCCTAGTTACAAAAATGGTTTCAACACTGAACAGAGTTACAAAGGTAAGTATCATTCCGAGCACAAAGGGCATGGGCGGATTCAGTATGAATATTCCTCCAAACAGAATGTATCAAAGAAAGAAGGACATTGTAGATAACATAATGATTGCCCTCGGAGGAAGAGCAGCGGAGGAAATAATATTTGGAAAAGAAAATATTACTACAGGTGCTTCTAATGATCTAAAAAAAGCTACGGAAATGACTTTATCCATGGTTGGAAGTTTTGGAATGGATGAAGAAGCAGGGCTTATAAATTATGAGGTGCTTTTGGAAAATAAAATTGGTAATAACGATGAATTGGTCAAAAGAGCGGGAAAGCTAATAGATGGCTTTTATGAAGAAACGATGGATATAGTGACAAAAAATATAGATAGATTACAAAAACTTGCTGCTGAATTATTAGAAAAGGAAATGTTAGAAGAAAAAGAGATAAATGAGATTATTTTACAAGATTAATATTTTATTTAACCGCAAAAGTATATTTATTCCAACACTTATTACTTGCAGTATAATAAAAAAGAGGTTATAATATAAATAGAAACGTTTCTGCGATGTACGTAAGCCTATATAATTCAACCGACATAAGACATATGGGAGTCTTTAGTTCAACAGTCTATAACATGCCTCCTCTGAGTGGAAGTTAGAAGCTGCTGACAGATACCCACCTTTTAAAAGGCGGGCGTGAATTAGCTGGGAGTACGGCACCGCGGGATATAAAAATCCTTCGAATTATATCGAAGGATTTTTATTTTGTAATCCATAGGAAAGCTTATACTTCAACGGAAGTATAACGAATAAATATTGATTAAAAAAGAACTTTCCGTAAATGAGTTTCAAGAAAGGCTACCTTATAATGTTTCGATAGAAGCTTTTCTTATAATCCATAGGGAAATCAAGATTTCCTTAATATAAATTTCCCGTTAAGTGGGCTAGTTCTTTTATGGAATTAATAACAAAACCTATATCTTCTTTTGTAATTCCTGCGTGAGTTACGAATCTGTATTCTCCATCTTCAGCTTTATTGATTTTGATATTTTTCTCATACAGCTTATTTATAAAAGTTTTTTCCGGGATTATATTATCCTTCATTTCAAAGAAAATCATATTTATATCATTTTTATCAAACCTTACATTTATTCCGGGAATTTTAGATAATTCCGAAGCAAAATATTTTGCATTTTTATGGTCTTCTTCAAGTCTTAAAGTCATCTTTTCAAGGGCAATTATACCGGCTGCAGCAATTATTCCGGCTTGTCTCATTCCTCCTCCCATAAGTTTTCTGTTTTTTCTTGCTTTATCTATAAATTTTTTACTTCCTGCAACCATTGAACCTATAGGTGCTGCTAAACCCTTTGAAAGGCAAAACATAACCGTGTCACAGTATTTTGCTATATCCCTTGCGTCTACTCCTAATGATATAGCTGCATTAAATATTCTTGCTCCATCCATATGAACAGGTAAAGAATACTTTTCAGCTATTTTCTTTATTTCTTTGAGATTATCAATTTTGATTACCGCTCCACATCCATGAGCATTTTCTATGCAAATAAGCCCTGTTTCAGGCTGATGTATATCATCTTTTCTTATTGCTTTTTCGACATCTTCAGGAGACATAGTTCCATTTGTTGTATTAAGAGTTCTGAGTTGTACTCCAGCTATTACGGCTGATGCTCCGACCTCATGAACTACTATATGGTTTTCCTTTCCGATTATGACTTCCTGACCTCTTCTTGTATGCGTCAAAAGGGAAAGCTGATTACCAAAGGTTCCGCTTGGAACGAATAAAGCGGCTTCTTTTCCTACCTTTTCAGCAGCTATTTTTTCAAGTTTATTTACTGTTGGATCATCTCCGTAAACATCGTCTCCAACTAAGGCATTGGCCATTGCTCTTCTCATTTCGTCTGTGGGCATGGTTACGGTATCGCTTCTTAAATCAATGGATTTCATATATTTACCACCCTTTTATTAATCAATATTTTAATATTTCTTATTATATCATTATTTAATAAAATAGGGCAGGGGTTTTTATGGCCCATATGGAAATCAAAATTTCCTGTAATGAGTTTAAAAAAGGCTTTTTTAATTTTATGTTTTTATAGTATATAATATAGTCAGAATATAATTACAAGGAGGGATTAGTTATGATATCAGTTTCCGGAGAAGAGATGAAATTAATTGATAAATATTGTATTAAAAATTTAGGCATTCCGGGAATAGTTCTCATGGAGAATGCAGCATTGAAGGTATTGAAGAATATAGAAATGAATAAATATAACACTTTTGTCATTGTATGTGGAGTTGGAAATAATGGTGGGGACGGATTGGCATTAGGAAGACACCTAATGGTACAGGGGAAAAAGGCTCGATTTTTTATACTTGGTAATATGGATAGGGGAAGCAATGATTTTTCTGTTAATTATAATATAATCAAAAACATTAATGGAGATATTGTTCATATCAATAGTGATGAGGAATTATCTTTATTTAAAGATTCCATAATCGATTCAGATATAATTATTGATTCCATATTTGGAACGGGACTTACAAGAAATGTTGAAGGCATTTTTAAAGACGTTATTTTATCTATAAATAAAAGTGAAAAGTATGTTATATCAATAGATATACCTTCAGGCTTAGACGGAAATACAGGTAAAATTTTAGGAATTTGTGTGAAGGCTTCTAAAACTATTACCTTTCAGTTACTGAAAAGGGGATTGATGGGTATGGAAGAGCTTGCCGGAGAAATAATAGTTGAACCTATAGGAATACCTAATATGGTTATTGACTCCGTATTGGGAGAAAATTTGAAAAAATAATATTTTTAAATATAAAATTCTATCTTATAAATAGTTTAAATGGTTTTTTAATAAAGATGATGGATTAAGAAACGGGGAAAGGGTGAAATTATGAACAATTTAATAAATATATTATTAGTTGAAGATGATGATTCCCTAAACCGAGGGATTAGTTTTAAGTTAAAAAAGGAAAAGTTTAATGTTTTTTCCGCTAAATCAATAGAAGAAGGCAAAAAAATTTTTAATGAAAATTCAATAGATCTTATATTATTGGATATTGGTTTACCTGATGGAGATGGTTTTCAGTTTTGTAAGGACGTCAAAAAAATAAGGGATGTTTTGATCATATTTCTTACAGCTTGTGTCCAAGAAGTGGACATAGTTAAAGGATATGATTTGGGGGCAGATGACTACGTTACCAAGCCTTTCAGTTTGATGGTCCTTATATCAAAGATCAATGCCGTATTAAGGAGAAGAGAAAAAAGGGGAGCAGAGAAAATTCGATGTAAGGATATTATATATTATCCTGGGAATATGAAAATTTTTGTAGATGGGGAAGAGGTGTTTTTAACGAAAACAGAACTTAAACTATTTAAATGCTTCATAGATCATCCTCATCAGGTAATTATAAAAGAACAGTTTTTCAATGAAATATGGGATGGGGATGGGAATTTTTTAAATGAAAGCACTCTTCCTACAAATATTAGAAGGCTCAGAGAAAAAATTGAGCAAAATCCTTCTGAACCACAATATATAAAAACAGTACGAGGATTGGGTTACATTTGGGCGGAGGAGTGTTTTAAAGAATGATGATATTAAGAAAAGATCCGATTGTAAAAAAAATATTCATTGTTTTTACGGTAACAATTATTGCCTTTGGAATTGCAATGATCTTTAATAATTACTTTTTTATAGAAGAATTAGGGGATAATGGAGTAAAAATTTCCGCGGTTTACGGATTCATGGTTAAAAGTATAATTATTGTGGTTTTAATGATAGTTATAAGTATTTCATCATTCATATATGTATTGAAACGTATAATAGGCGAACTCGACAAAATATCCTTTGAGATAGACAGGATAATGGATGGAGATTTTTCTGCTGTTTCGGATACCAACGAAGAGGGGATACTGTCAAGGATAGAATTTCAATTTTTTCAGATGTCAAGGAGATTGCAGATAAATTTAAATGAGATAAACGATGAAAAAGAAAATGTCAAATCACTGGTAACCGATATTTCTCATCAACTAAGGACGCCTCTGTCATCTATAAAAGTGTTCAATTCGTTATTACTTGAGAATGGGATTAGTAAAGAAGAGGAAGAAGAGTTTTTAAACAGGATAAAAAATGAGGAAGATAAACTTGAATGGCTTCTGAATTCTTTAACTAAGATTTCAATGATGGAAACAGGATTGATTCAGTTAAAAAAGAAAAAGGATAATATTAAATCTACAATAATCGAAGCAGTTAATGGCATTTATTTAAAAGCCTCGGAAAAAGGCATAGATATAAAAATGAACAATTTGCAGGATATTTATATTTGCCATGATGCCAAATGGACAAAAGAGGCTATATTTAATGTTCTCGAAAATGCTGTGAAATACACTGATGAAAATGGAGAAATAGATATTTCTATAGAGAAATTGGAGAGTTACATAAAGATAGATATAGACGATAACGGCATAGGTATTCCATCTAAGGATATAAGAAAGATTTTTGACAGATTCTACAGAGGAAATTCGGAGAGGGTTAGAAAAACTCAAGGATCGGGCGTGGGATTGTATCTTACAAGAAAAATACTGGAAGAACAGGGCGGAAGTATAACGGCTTTTTCAAAAGAAGGACAAGGCAGTGAATTTACAATATTAATGGTTTTATAAGTTTTTACTTTAATTATCACTGCAAAACTGTAAATTCCATATGATATAATCAATACCACAGCTATTATATTATTGTGCAGCTTGGGATATTCAGAGGCTTATTCGATAATTGGGTTTAGGGACGGATGATAATTATAAGGGAAAGGTGAAGCTAAATGAAGATATTAGAAACAAAATCTTTGAAAAAGTATTATGGGAAGGGCGAAAGTTTAGTAAAAGCATTGGACGGAGTAGACCTATCTGTAGAAGAAGGAGAATTTGTTGCAATAGTAGGTTCTTCAGGTTCCGGCAAGACGACTCTTCTTCATATGATGGGAGGATTGGACAGGCTTACGTCTGGAAGGGTGTTTATAGATGGGAAGGATATATATTCTATGGATAATGAGAGTTTAACCATATTTAGAAGGAGAAAGATAGGATTTGTTTTTCAATCCTATAACCTGATTCCTGTGTTGAATGTATGGGAAAATATAATCTTACCTATAGAGTTTGATTTAAAAGTTGTAGACGAAGAGTTTATAAAAGAAATTATGAGAACTTTAAATATTATCGGGAAAAAGGATGCTTTCCCTAATGAATTATCAGGAGGACAGCAACAAAGAGTTGCGATAGCAAGAGCTTTAGCTACGAGACCTTCCATAGTTCTTGCAGATGAACCTACAGGGAACCTTGATTCAAAAACGAGTTTGGAAGTGTTGAATCTTTTAAAGCAATCCATAAAAAAATATCACCAAACCTTAGTAATGATAACCCATGATGAAAGGTTAGCCCAAATGTCAGACAGAATAGTAAGGATTGAGGACGGAAAATTAATCAATGAAGAATAATTAGAAGTAAAAAAAAGAAGCCCCTCATAGAATTTTGCTTTCTATTCTGAGGCGACCTCTTTTACCAGCTTTTTAAATATTTTTCTTGTTCTTCTGTAAGACGGTCAATTTCTATTCCCATTGATTTTAATTTTGTTGTTGCTACTTCTTTATCTATTTCATCCGGAACATCATATACTTTGTTTTCCAATTTTCCTGCATTATTTATTAAATATTTTATGGACAGAGCTTGAATGGAAAAACTCATATCCATTATTTCTGCCGGATGGCCGTCTCCTGCAGCGAGATTAACTAATCTTCCTTCAGCAAGAAGGTTTAATATTTTTTTGTCCGGCATTACATATCCTGTAATATTTTTTCTCATTTCCCGCTTTTCTATGCTCATTTCTTCAAGATCCGGTTTCCAGACTTCACAGTCAAAATGTCCGGCATTGGCCATAATAGCACCATTTTTCATCAACTTATAATGCTCCTTTGAAAGAACTTTCATATCACCCGTTACAGTTATAAAAATATCTCCTATTTTTGCAGCTTCTAAGGAAGGCATTACTTTAAAGCCGTCCATATGAGCTTCTATAGCTTTAATAGGATTGATTTCACAGATTATGACTTTGGCGCCGAGGCCCTTAGCTCTCATGGCAACGCCTTTGCCGCACCATCCGTATCCTATTACCACTACATTTTTACCTGCAACTATAAGATTTGTCGTTCTCATTATTCCGTCCCAGACGGACTGACCTGTACCATATCGGTTGTCAAAGAGATATTTACAATAAGCGCCATTAGCAGAAATCATGGGGAATTTTAATTTGCCTTCTCTTTCTCTTGCTTTAAGCCTTAATACACCTGTAGTAGTTTCTTCCGAACCTCCGATGATATTTTTAATAAGTTCCTGTCTTGTTGTATGGAGTAAATTAACCAAATCTCCTCCGTCATCAAGTATTATATTTGGTTCGATATCTAACGCGGAATTTAGATGATTATTATATTCTTCAGAAGTGGAGTTATACCAAGCATATACTTTCAGGCCGTCCTCAGCTAATGCCGAAGCCACGTCATCCTGAGTAGAAAGGGGATTACTTCCTGTTACCGTTACATCCGCTCCTCCCGCTTTAAGGACTTTAGCCAGATAGGCTGTTTTTGCTTCCAGATGTATGGACATGGTTATTTTTTTCCCTTTAAGTGGCTGTTCTTCCGTAAATTTTTTTTCAATAAATGATAATACCGGCATATAGCCTTTTACCCAATCTATTTTTTTATGTCCCGATGGTGCCAAATTTATATCCCTAATTAAATTTTTACGCATTTATTCTCCTCCTGACTTTCTAAGAATAACTTGTATATCTGAAATATTATCACATAAAATACAATTTTAAAATAATCAATATATATTTTTGCTAAAATATCTGTCTCCTCTATCGGGCAATACGACCACTATATTCCCTTTGTTTATAGTTGAAGCCAATTTTAATGCCGCACTTACGGCAGCTCCCGAAGACGATCCCACGATTAATCCTTCTTTTTTTGCCAATTCCTTTACCATGTCAAAGGCTTCATTGTCATTAACCTTTATAAAACTGTTTACTAAAGTCATATCAAGGGTGTCCGGAATAAAATCGTTGCCTATACCTTCAATTTTATAACTTCCTTTGGTACCCCCACCTATTATGGAGCCTTCCGGATCTGCAATTATTCCCTTTATATTTGGATTTTTTTCCTTGAGATATTTGACTATGCCGGTGAAAGTGCCTCCGCTTCCTGCTCCTGCTATTAGATAATCTATTTTGCCATCCAATGCTTCATATATTTCCGGTCCCGTAGTTTCATAATGAGCCAACGGATTTGCAGGGTTTTCAAATTGGTTTAAAGAAACGGAATTATTGATGGTACTTAATAATTCTTCAGCTTTTTCTATAGCTCCTTTCATTCCTTGTTTCTCAGGAGTATTTACTATTTCCGCCCCAAAGGCTTTCATAAGCAATTGTTTTTCTATGGAAAATTTTTCTGGGACCGTAAATATTACTTTGTATCCTTTATTTATTGCGGCCAAGGCTATGCCTAATCCCGTATTTCCGGCAGTTGGTTCTATAATAGTGGAACCCTTTTTTAAAATCCCCTTTTCTTCAGCTTTTTTAATCATATATATGCCGATTCTATCCTTTACGCTTCCTCCCGGATTGAATATTTCAAGTTTAGCGAAGATATTTACTCCTTCCTTGACAGAAATATTATTTAATTTGAGTATCGGTGTTTTTCCAACCAATTCTTTTATATCGTTATAATATGACGGCATTATTTATACCTCCTTGCTTGATTCCAAGCTTTCTTTCAGGTCATTGATCAAATCTTCTTTATCTTCGATTCCCACGGATAATCTTATTAAATTATCCGTTATACCGACTTTTTGTCTTATCTCATAGGGAATAGCAGCATGAGTCATAGATGCAGGATGGCATACAAGAGATTCTACTCCTCCGAGACTTTCGCCAAAGGTTATAAGAGAAAGATTTTTGAAAAACTTTTTATAGTTATATTCCCTTCTGAGAACGAAGGAGATCATTGCTCCGTAGCCATCGGCTTGCTTCTTTTGTATATCATGTCCCGGATGTTCTTTAAATCCCGGATAGTATATTTTTTCTATTTCAGGTCTGCCCTTTAAAAATTGTGCGATTGATCTTGCATTTTCATCGTGTCTGTCCATTCTTACTGAAAGAGTTTTTATTCCTCTTATAAGTAAAAATGAATCAAAGGGACCGAGAATTCCTCCAGTGGAATTTTGTATAAAATGTAATTTTTCTGCCAGATCTTCAGTATTTACCACTGCAAGTCCTGCCACCAGATCGCTATGACCTCCAAGATATTTTGTGGCACTATGGATTACTATATCGGCGCCTAATGGAATAGGCCTTTGCAAATATGGAGTCATGAAAGTATTATCAACTATAGTGAGAATTTTATGTTTTCTTGCTATCTTTGCTGCCTCCTCAATATCAGTAATATCCATAAGAGGATTCGTAGGAGTTTCGATATATATAGCTTTCACATTTTTATCGATGTTTTTTTCTACTTCGTTAAGATTTGACGTATCAACTATTTTATATCCTATATTAAAATTATTAAATATTTGGTTAAGAACTCTGAAAGTTCCGCCATATACGTTATTTGATATTATAATCTGATTCCCTGACTTGAATAGGGAAAGTACTGCTGTAATTGCTGCCATTCCTGAGGCGAATGCAAAGCCTGCATATCCCTCTTCAAGGTCGGAAATAAGTTTTTCTAACGATTCTCTTGTGGGGTTTCCCGTCCTTGAATATTCATAACCTTTATTTATGCCAAATTCGGGTTGCTTAAAGGTAGATGTCTGATAAATAGGTATGTTTACAGCACCTGTGAATTCATCCCCATCTTTTCCTCCATGAATCAATAACGATTTTATTTTCATTTTTTCCTCCTCATATTATATTTATTTTGTTGCCGCCGCTATGAATATACCTGTTTCCGTGTATTCGCCCTTACTGGAATATCCCTTGCATCTTAAGTCCGTATTTTCTATATTGATATCAGTGAACTTTGCCTCTTTAAGCCATGCATAAATGGTATCATTTGAAAAACCCAACCATTCGTCAAACATTTCTTCTCTTGCCCATTCTCCGTTATGTTCAGTTACATCTGATATTACTAATTTGCCTGATTTTTTCAGTACTCTGTACATTTCATTTATAGCTTTCTTAGCATCTTTAATATGATGAAGTGCCATGTTTATAAATACGGCATCTAATGATTCATCAAATAAAGTAAGGTTATCAAGAGAGGAGTTCAGAGGGTAGATATTTTTCAAATTTCTCTTTAATGCTTCTTCTTTTAATTCTTTGAGCATATTTCTTGAATTGTCAACTGAAAATACTATATTTGAGTCATCAGCAAGAGCTAATGAAATAAAGCCGGTTCCGCAGCCTAAATCAGCAACTACCTTATCCTTTATATTTACTTTTGATAAAACTTTGTATTTTAGTCGTTCCTCAAAGTATTCACTTCGTATTACATTCCATTTTTTAGCTACAGTGTTGAAATATTGTATTGAATTCATAAGTACACCTCCTTTAAATTTGAAGACTTATATACAAAAAACAAAAACTTCCGCCTCTATTTCTTAGAGGCGGAAGTAAATTCCACGGTTCCACTCTAATTATTATATATAA
>NZ_FMIF01000024.1:0-26870 GCF_900095615.1 Sporanaerobacter sp. PP17-6a
AAGATTTATTAAAAAGGTATGATAAAATAATAGTTATAGAAGATGGAAGAGTAGTAGAAGAAGGAACTTTTAGTGAATTAATGGATAAAAACGGATTTTTCTTTGGCCTATATAATGTTGAAAACATAGCATAGAGACGTTTTGCTTGCCAGATAAAGTTGAAAATACTTATTCAGATTATATATCTTCAACAGAACGAATGAGATGACCCTTAGCAACAAAGGCGTTCCAATGATCTGCGAAGGCATCTTTAGTTTTGAAAAATTTGCCATTCATAGTATCGCCGATGTAATTTATATCAAAGAATACGAAAAATAACAATAGAGTAGCAAATCACAATTTTAGTACGACCAAAAACTAACGCATCGTAGATGCTTTTTTATTTTTTGTTTATTGCGGAAACTATAGTTTCATGGACGTTGCATATAGACAATTGTATGTGCTATAATTTCTATATAGCATCTATGCTAATAATATGGGAGTTGATTTTTTGAAAATAAAAGATGTAAACAGAATTCCAAAACATATGACTACTATTGGTGGGCAAGCTCTTATTGAAGGGGTCTTGATGAAAGGACCTGAAGAAATTTCTATTGCTGTAAGAAAACCTGATAAAGAAATAGTTGTGAAAAAGGAGAAACTGAATCCTCTTGGAAAGAGATATAAATTTTTTTCTCTTCCTGTTGTAAGGGGTGTAGTCGGTCTTATTGAAGCAATGATATTTGGCACGAGGGCTTTAATGTATTCGGCAGAATTTGTGGAGGAGGAAGATAAAAAGCAAAAAGATAAATCGAATAATATGGAATTGTTTTTTACAATGCTTCTTTCTTTTGCAATAGTGATATTCTTCTTTATATTGGGACCTACTTATTTGACAAACCTCTTTAAGGATAAAATCCAAAGTCCTATAGTCATGAATCTTATAGAGGGCATTATAAGAATAACCATTTTTCTTATTTATGTGCTGGCGATTTCTAAGATGAATGATGTGGAAAGGGTATTTCAATACCATGGCGCAGAACATAAAACCATTCACTGTTATGAAAATGAGGATGATTTGACTGTTGAAAATGTCAAAAAATATCCTATTTTGCATCCGAGATGTGGAACCAGTTTTTTATTTATGGTTATGATAATAAGTATTATTGTTCTTTCTTTCTTTGGGTGGCCCAATCCTTTAGAAAGATTTCTGGTACGGCTTTTAATGTTTCCTGTAATTGCAGGGTTATCCTATGAAGTAAACCGTATTATAGGAAAAAGCAACGGAAAATTAGCATATATTTTATCGTATCCGGGACTGATGCTTCAGAAGATAGCAACTACCAAAGAACCCGATGAAGAGGAAATAGAAGTAGCAATAAGGGCGTTAAAAGGCGTGTTAGTAGATAATAAGGAGGAAGACCTTTGGAAATAAAGGATCTTATAAGAATGGGAGTAAAAAAATTGGATGGGAAAAAATATTCCAATCCTCCTCTTGAGTGTGTACTTCTTCTGGCATATCTTTTGGATGTGGATAAAACATATATATATATTCACAATGATGAAGAGGTGTCTTCTTCTGTTGAGAACAAATATTTTAGTTTAATCGACGAAAGAAGAAAAGGGTATCCCATTCAATATATATTGAAGGAAAAAGAGTTTATGGGGATCAGCTTTTATATAGAAGAAGGCGTTCTTATTCCAAGACCTGATACGGAGATATTAGTTCAATATGTTTTGGATTATATAGATGAAAAGTATAAAGAAAGGGATATTAAAATAGTTGAATTGGGGACGGGTAGCGGCTGCATATCTTTAAGTATTGCTTATTACAAAAAAAATGTTTTTGTCTATTCCGTTGATATAGATAAAAAGGCTAATGCTGTTGCAGAAGAAAATTCAAAGAGATTAAAACTTTCCGACAGGGTAAAAATATTAGAAGGAGATTTATTTCAAGGAATAAAAAATATGGGATTAAAAAATTCCGTTGATATAATAGTATCCAATCCTCCGTATATTCCGGAGGATGAAATATTTGGACTTCAAGATGAAATAAAAAAATATGAACCTTTATGGGCATTAGATGGAGGAGAAGATGGACTGGATTATTATAGAAGAATAATACCTCAAAGTAAGGAATATCTAAAAAACAGAGGTATATTAGTTTTCGAAATGGGATTTGACCAAGGCAGAAAAATAAAGGAACTTATGGAAAAAGAAAATTTTCGGAATATAAATATATTAAAAGATTTGCAAGGACTTGACAGAGTAATCACAGGAGAACTGTTCCTATGATTGAATAGTTTTGGAGGTGTAGTAATGTTAGAAAAGTTAGCGAGTTTGGAAGAAAAATATAAAAGCTTATCGGAAAAGATAGTGGATCCTAAAATTATTGAAAATATAAATGAATGGCAGAAATTAGTTAAAGAGCATGCGGAGATTGAACCTGTTGTTGAAAAATATCAGCAGTATATGGATGTGGATAAGCAATTAGAAGAGAATAAAGAGATGTTGAAAGAAAAGTTAGAAGAAGATATGAAGGAATTGGTGAAAGAAGACATTGAAAAATTAGAAAATCAAAAGAAGGAGTTGGAGGAGGAATTAAAAACTCTTTTAATTCCAAAGGATCCCAATGCTCATAAAAATGTTATCGTGGAAATCAGGGCAGGAGCAGGAGGAGATGAAGCAGGACTTTTTGCAGGGGATCTTTTCAGAATGTATTGCAGATATGCCGAAAGAAAACGATGGAAGATTGAAATAATGAATTCTAACCAACAAGGAATAGGAGGATTCAAAGAAATTATATTTTCAATAAAGGGAAAGGGCGCTTACAGCAGATTGAAGTTTGAAAGCGGTGTTCATAGGGTTCAGAGAGTGCCGGAAACAGAAGCTAACGGGAGAATTCATACTTCTACTGCAACCGTAGCGGTTCTTCCGGAAGCAGAGGATATCGATGTCGAAATCAATCCAATAGATATAAGAGTAGATGTATTTCGTTCTTCGGGAAATGGCGGCCAAAGTGTGAATACTACCGATTCTGCCGTAAGAATTACTCATATTCCTACAGGAATGGTGGTATCCTGTCAGGATGAAAAATCTCAGTTAAAGAATAGAGATAGAGCAATGAAGATACTTAAAGCGAGACTTTATGATAAATGTCTTAGGGAACAAAATGAGGAGATTGCTCAAACAAGAAAAAGTCAAGTTGGTTCCGGTGACAGAAGCGAAAGAATCAGAACTTACAACTTTCCTCAAGGAAGAGTTACAGACCATAGAATCAACATGACCATATATCAATTGGAATCTTTTTTAGACGGGGATATTGACGAGATGATAGATGCTTTAATTACAAGTGACCAGGCAGAAAAGCTGAATAATTTGGATTAAGGCAGCATCATGCCCAATAAGAAACCAACGATGATACCCATAGTTGAAACCCTTCCTCCGTGTAGGGTTTTTCCTTGAGGTATGAATTCATCACAAACAATATAGAGCATGGCTCCTCCGGCAAAGGCAAGACATAGGGCGATAAACGAGTCAGATATAGTTCCGAAACATACTCCTAAGAAAGCGCCTATTCCTGTAGGAAAACCGGCAAGTATTGTTGATAGAATAATTTTTTTATTGGAGGATTTGTTTATCTTAAGAGGTGTAGAAATAGCTATTCCCCCAGGGATATTATGTAAGAATATTGCAGTAGACAGATAAATTCCAAGCTCTTTGCTTGACATGAAACTTGAACCTATTGCAAGACCTTCCGGGATATTATGAACTGCCATGCTTATTCCTATTATAATACTTGATTTTATATAAGGATTATTTATATTGTGAGGAAGAAGATTTTCTATAAGTATTATAAAAATTACCCCCAACCCAACTCCTATTATTTCTATCCAGGTACCTCCAATAAGATATGATTTAGGAAGAATTTGAAAAGCAATTAGGCTCAGCATAATTCCTCCTGTAAACCCTAAAAGAAAAGATAAGACGCCTTTATTGTTTTTGATAAAAAGAGAAAGAACTCCTCCAAGACCGGTTCCTACTATTCCTACAAAAAATCCTAATAAAGTAATGAGATATAAATTTTCCATAAGAACCTCCTAACATTTTTATAACCCATAGGAAAGTTATAGTATATATTAATAAAACTTGACCTTAAGTGGGTTTCTTTTATAAAAGCCTTTTTTCTATATAATACATATTCTTGAATTCTTCTATAAATACCAAATTTATAAAAAAGGCTCTTATTGAAATTGATAAATTAATGAAGCCTTTTTTGAAACCCACTTAACGGAAAATATAGATTAAGGAGAACATAATTTTCCTATGGGTTATAAAAAAGGCCTTATTGAAATTGATAAATTAATGAAGCCTTTTTTGAAACCCACTTAACGGAAAATATAGATTAAGGAGAACATAATTTTCCTATGGGTTATAAAAAAGGCCTTATTGAAATTGATAAATTAATGAAGCCTTTTTTGAAACCCGTTTAATGGAAAATATAGATTGAGGAGAATATAATTTTCTTATAGGCTATAAAAAGCGGTAATTGGCGATAATATAAATTAAATATTATTGTTTGATAATAGTAATTATAGATTTTTGTTGTGAATTAATTATGTCTTTTGAATTTGAGATGAAAATTATATGAATTTACGATATAATAAGTTATTAGAAAGGTATAATAAAAGGAAGGTTACAGATATGATCGAAACGGAAATAGTTAAAGTTGATAAATTAAACCCGGATAGAAATATAATTGAAAGGGCCGGAAGAATAATCAGAAACGGAGGTTTAGTAGCTTTTCCTACGGAAACTGTATATGGCCTTGGAGGAAATGGACTTGATGACAGTGCTGCTGACAAAATTTTTGCGGCTAAAGGACGTCCCCAAGATAATCCGCTAATACTTCATATTTCTTCCATGGAGGAGTTGTTTCCCTTGATAGAATTTGTTCCTCCAAATGCTGAAAAGCTGATGAAAAAATTTTGGCCGGGCCCTCTCACTCTTATATTTAAAAGGAGTAAAAAAATTTCAGATAAGATAACCGGAGGCTTATCTACTGTTGCTATTAGAATGCCAAACCACCCTGTGGCATCTATGCTTATAAAGGAATCGGCAGTTCCCATAGCAGCTCCCAGTGCTAATACTTCAGGAAGACCAAGCCCTACGGAAGCAAAACATGTAATAGAGGATCTCTCTGGGAAAATAGATATGATTATAGATGGAGGGAGTACTGAAATAGGAGTTGAGTCTACAGTATTGGACATTTCCGGGGAAATACCGACAATTTTAAGACCCGGAGGAATTACATGGGAGGATTTAACAACTGTTTTTCCAAGGGTAGATTATGATCAAAGCATAATAAAGGATAATGAGAATATAGTGCCTAAATCACCGGGACAGAAATATAAACATTATGCACCAAAAGCGGAAATGATAGTTTTCACCGGAAGAACTGAAGATATAGTTTCTAAAATTAACGAGTATAAAAATATGTATATTGCTCAAGGGAAAAATGTAGGCATCATGGCAACATCGGAAACGGAAGAAAAATATTCAGGGAAAGTTATAACAGTCGGAAGCAGAAATAAAAAATCGACTATTGCTAAAAATTTGTTTAAAGCGTTAAGGGACTTTGATAATATCAAAGTGGATATAATATTAGCGGAAGGTGTAGATACGGAAGGGATAGGAAGGGCTATAATGAACAGAATGAAAAAAGCTTGCGGCGGAAGAATAGAAAGGGTATAGAAGGTGATTTTGTTGAAGAATATATTATTCGTATGTACTGGAAACACATGCAGAAGTCCTATGGCAGACGGTTTATTTGAAAATATGATAGAAAATAATAAAGACAATTATTCTAATATATCTCATACTTCGGCAGGAATATATGTATTTGGAGGAGAAAGGCCAACGGATGAGGCAATAAAGGTTATGGCAGAAGAAGGAATAGATATTTCTCAATATAGATCAAAAGGATTGACAGAAAAGATGGTGGAAGATGCAGATGTAGTCTTTGTGATGACAAAAAATCATAAGAATTATATGAGAAATTCTTATCCGAGTGCATCAGAGAAAATTTTTACTCTAAAAGAATATGCTTATGGCAAGGAAGATGATATTATAGATCCCTTTGGAGAAGGAATGGAGGTTTACAGAAAGGTTAAAGAAGATATAAAAGATGCATTAGAAGAAATTCTACAAAAAATGAGAGGATAAAAGGAAAGGAGAATTTATCGTGAAAATCGGAATAGGAAGCGATCATGGAGGGTTTGAATTAAAGGAATATTTAAAGGAATATTTAAAAAAACAAAATATAGAGTATATTGATTATGGGACAAATTCTTTAGAATCTGTGGATTATCCGGATTTTGCTCTCAAAGTTGCCGAGGGAGTGGTAAACGGAGAATGCAACAAAGGCATAGTCGTCTGTGGTACAGGCATAGGAGTATCAATTTCATGTAATAAAGTTCGTGGAATCAGATGTGCCCTTCTCAGTGACACTTATTCTGCGAGGATGAGTGCGGAACATAATAATGCTAATGTAATAGCTTTGGGCGGCAGGGTCATAGGTAAGGATTTAGCTGTTGAAATAGTTTCCGCATGGTTGAAATCAGAATTTTTAGGAGGAAGACATGAAAGAAGAATAAATAAAATTTCTGATATTGAGGCCAAGTATATGTTATAATGTATAAGAATAAAAATTAAATATGGAAGGAGTTTTAATATGGGGAAAGTAGTAGTTTTGGATCATCCGTTGATTAAGCACAAGTTAACTTTTATAAGGGATAAAAATACTGGGGCTAAAGAGTTTAGGGAATTAGTGAAAGAAATTTCTATGCTTATGGCTTATGAAGTTACCAGAGATTTTACCCTTGAAGAAATAGAAATAGAAACACCCATATGCAAAACTAAATCTCAAATTATTTCAGGGAAAAAATTAGGATTGGTACCTGTTCTCAGGGCAGGATTGGGAATGGTTGACGGTATGCTTAGCATTCTTCCTGCGGCAAAAGTTGGACATATTGGATTGTACAGAGATCCTAAAACATTTAAGCCTGTGGAGTATTTTTGTAAACTTCCTCAAGATATCGGCGAAAGAGATTTGATAGTATTGGACCCAATGTTGGCAACGGGAGGAAGTGCAACGGCAGCAATAGGATTTTTAAAGAAAAGGGGTGCCCAAAATATAAAGCTCGTAAATATTATAGCGGCACCTGAAGGAATAGAGAAAGTAAAAAGTACTTATCCAGATGTGGATATATATGTAGCAAGTATAGACGAAAAGTTAAATGATCATGCATATATAGTTCCCGGACTGGGAGACGCAGGAGATAGGTTATTCGGAACTAAATAGAAATAGAATTTTATAACAAAGGCTTCCTTAATATAAAAAATTAATATTAAGGAAGCCTTTGTTGAAACCCATTTACCTGATTTTTCCATAGACTATAAAAATATTGACTTTATTTGAAATTTAGTGTAGACTTACTTTAATAAAATATTTTAAATTTGATGAATAGAAATAGTAAACAATAATTTCTGAATTATAGCGAGTCGGAGTCGGTGTAAGTCCGATATTTAGAGTTTTGTTGAATGGGTCTAGGAATTATGGGGCGAAGTATAGTAGCCTTAATCGGGGATTTCCCGTTATAGAAATAGGATATCGAGTATTATAACTCCGTATCTGTTAGAGTGAGATGAATATTATTCATCTAATGTGGGTGGTATCACGGAAATTAACCTTTCGTCCCTTTGTTATGGGAATGAAGGGTTTTTTTATTTTAATTGGGAGGTGACAAGTATGTTGTGAACAGAAGATGAAATACACTGGCAAAATAAAAAAATAAAAACTAAGGAGAGAATTGATTATGAATTTAAGAAAAAACATTTTAACAGCATTGCTTGTTGCCATTGGTTATGTCCTCCATCAGATTGTCCCGGGTACTATTGGAGGAATGAAGATGGATATGATGCTTGCAGTATTATTTGTGTCTTTGCTCATAAACCCGAAATTTAAAAATGCGATTTTGACAGGTATATTGGGAGGAATTGTTACGGCTATGACTACAACTTTTCCGGGAGGACAGATACCCAGTATTATTGAGAAGATAATTACTTGTATTGCAGTTTATTTAATGATTAAAGGAATGGAGAAAGTTTCTCACAAAAATATTAGAGCAGGGGCCATTGCTTTTGTGGGGACTATAATCAGCGGAACTATTTTTTTAGGCTCGGCTTCCTTTATGGCAGGACTTCCGGCCCCATTTGTATTACTGTTTACAAGTATTGTAATTCCTACATCCATAACGAATATCTTTGTAACACTGATAATATATAAAGTAGTTAAAATTGCAATAAAAGCTACGAGATTTAATGCGGCTGACTAAATAAAAGAGAATTAGGTTAAAGCATTATCGGAATTTGCTGAAAGCTGGTAATAACGATAATGCTTTAATTATTGTATTCATTGACTTATTGTAAAAACTAATATAAAATCGAATAAGAAATAAAAAATTAAGGAGAGAAAAATAATGGAGAAATATATAATATCTTTTTTTGTCGCAGCGGTTATTTCAATGTTTATGACGCCTATATCGAAGAGAATAGCCATAAAAGTCGGTGCTATAGATATTCCTAAAGATGAAAGAAGAATACATAAAAAGCCTATTCCTCTTTTGGGAGGGTTGGCTATTTATACAGCAACCATGATTTCAATTTTAATTTTTTTGCCTATGAATAAAAGCCTCTTATCAATAATTATAGGAGGAACTATAATATTTATTTCGGGGATTATTGATGATAAAAAGAATTTAAGCGCTAAGACAAAATTGATTTTTCAACTGCTGGCAGCAGTAGTTTTAATATTGGGAGACGTAAAAATTGATTTTATTACAAATCCTTTTTCAAGGACCAGTACTCTTCTTTATTTAAAGGGGTTTTCCATACCTCTGACAATATTTTGGGTAGTAGGAATTACTAATACGTTAAATCTTATAGACGGATTGGATGGGCTGGCTGCCGGTGTTGCTATGATTGCCAGTTTGTCTCTGCTTATTGTTGCAAATAGATTTGGTTACATAGAAATTACGATTATATCTGCCATATTGGCCGGTTCCTGTTTGGGATTTCTTCCATACAATTTTAATCCTGCAAAGATATTTATGGGAGATACAGGAGCTTTATTTTTAGGATTTATGCTTTCCGTAGTTGCAATAGAAGGAGTAATGAAAAGCGTAGCCACTATAGCAATAGTTGTTCCCATAATTATATTGGGACTCCCGATATTCGATACAACCTTTGCTATATTTAGAAGACTTCTTAATGGAAGACCAATAATGGAAGCGGATAAAGGGCATCTTCATCACAGACTTCTTCAGAGAGGCCTTACTCAAAGGCAGACCGTTCTTATTCTGTATCTTATAAGTGCAGTATTTGGGTTTGCAGCAGTTATTATTGCTAAGATCAATAGCAGGCAGGGAATAATAATTTCAGGAACGATAATAATTTTAACCATATTATTAGCCAGAAGAATGGGACTTATTGATAAGAGCAAGAATAGCAGCGTTGACGATAAAAAAAGGTAGGAGGGAAAAGTTTGAGTAAAATAAAGGTAATGACCATATTTGGGACAAGACCTGAAGCAATAAAAATGGCTCCCATAATAAAAGAGATGGAAAAAAGAAAAAAGATAGAAAGTATAATATGCGTAACAGCTCAACACAGACAAATGTTGGATCAGGTGTTGAATTTATTTCAGATAAAACCTGATTATGATTTGAATATATTCCATAAAGGACAGACTCTGACGGAAATAACTACAAGGGCCTTGGAAGGACTGGAGAAACTGATAATACAGGTTAAGCCCGATTTGGTATTGGTTCAAGGAGATACTACCACAGTTTTTGCCGGAGCATTGGCTGCTTTTTATCAGAGAGTCAAAGTAGGTCATGTGGAGGCTGGGCTTAGAAGTGGAGATATATATTCTCCCTACCCTGAAGAAGCAAATAGAAAACTTACAGGCATAATTGCCAATTATCATTTTGCGCCTACTGAAAGAAACAAGAAAAACCTTCTTAATGAGGGCTATGATGAAAAAAATATATTTATCACGGGGAATACGGTAATAGATTCGTTGCTGCATGTAATTAGGGAAGATTATATTTTTCAGAATGAATTTTTAAATCATTTGGATTATAAAAATATAAAGACAATACTTGTTACATGCCACAGAAGAGAAAATATCGGCAAACCCATGGAAAGTATATTTAGTGCTATTAAGGAAGTGGTAAAAAAGCATGAGGATGTAGAAGTGATTTTCCCTATTCATTTAAATCCTAAAGTGAGAAATATTGCCTATGAGGTATTTGATCAAATGAAGAGAGTTCATATAATCGAACCGTTAGATTATGAACCTTTTGTTAATTTGATGTTTAGAAGCTATATAGTTGTTACGGATTCCGGGGGGTTACAGGAAGAGGCGCCAAGTCTTGGGAAACCGGTTCTTGTAGTAAGAAAGGAAACTGAAAGACCTGAGGGTATAGAAGCCGGAACCGCAAAATTAGTCGGTACATGTAAAGATGATATATATAGGGAATTGAATCTGCTTCTTACGGATAAAGGGGAATATAAAAAAATGGCTAATGCTGTTAATCCTTACGGAGACGGAAAAGCGTCCGAAAGGATAGTTAATATCATAATAAATAAAATGGGGACTTAAAGAGTAGAGGTGAATTTTATGGCTGAAAAGGAAGAATCTTTTTTGAACTTTATTATTGAGAATATCTTTGACGGAGTTATATTCTTCGGTGTAGAAAAAGATTTGTTATATATGAATTCCGCTGTAACAAAAATTCTTGAAGTGGAACAAAGTCAAATATCTTATGAGTATTATGAAAAATTCGTACAGAGTCAAATAATGTCTGACTCTAAAGGTGAAGAAAGGGATAAAAAAGAGGGACAGATTAAAAAAGGAAATAAACATATATTTGTAAAGGATATTACGTACATTTTAGACGGAAAGTACTGCGGAAATCTTATAATACTGAGAGATATAACAAAAATAAAGGATTCGGAAATTCAGTTAAAAGAATTGAAATATAGTTTAGATATGATAGAAGATATATTGGACTATGCTTATGAGGGAATAGTATTGGTAGATGGAAATGGGAAAATAGTAAAGATGAACTATGAAAAACTTTTGGGAATAAAAGAAGAAGATGCTCTGGGTAAAAAGGTTCAGGATGTAATAGAGAATACAAGGATGCATATAGTTGCTAAAACCGGGAAAAAAGAAATTCACTATGTTCAGAAAATTCAAGGCCATGATATGATTACAAACAGAATACCTATAATCAGAGACGGGAAAGTCATAGGAGCCGTAGGTACGGTACTCTTTAAAGACGCGGCGGAAGTAAAGGATTTAGCAAAAGATCTTGCTGTATTGGAAAAAAGGATAAATGGGTATAAAGGAGAAATTGAAAGACTTCAGGAAACTAAATATTCCTTTGACAGCATTATAACTCAAAATCCTAAAATGGAATATTTAAAAAAGATTGGGAGAAAGGCTGCGGAGTCGAATTCTACGGTATTGATTACAGGAGAAAGCGGTACTGGAAAGGAAATGTTTGCTCATTCCATTCATAAAGCAAGTTACAGAAAATACGAATCCTTTCTACCCATAAATTGTGCGGCTATTCCAAGAGAGCTTCTGGAATCGGAGCTTTTCGGATATGAACAGGGAGCGTTTACAGGAGCGAAAAAAGGAGGTAAACCCGGAAAATTTGAGCTTGCCAACGGAGGGACCATATTCCTTGATGAAATTGGCAGCATGCCCTTAGAGATGCAGGCAAAACTTTTAAGAGTATTGGAAGACAAAGAAGTTGAAAGGGTAGGGGGAACAGACAAAATTAGTCTTGATGTTAGGATTATTGCAGCTACTAATGAGAACCTTGATGAAGAAATTAAAAACGGAAGATTTAGAGAAGATTTGTTTTATAGGTTAAATGTTATATCTATAGATATTCCGCCTTTAAGGTATAGAAGAGAAGATATTCCTCTTCTGGCCGAAAGTATTTTTAAAAAACTTTTAAAGGAATTAAGATTGAGAGACATAATACTCAGCAAAGAGGTTGTAGAAATATTATCAAAATATAATTGGCCGGGAAATGTAAGAGAATTGAGAAATGTTTTGGAGAGAGCATTGAATTTATGCTCCGAAGGCGTTATATATCCTAAGCATATTCCTGAACATATTATTGAAAAAACCAAGTATTGTATAATCAAAAAAGAACCTCTTACATTAAAGGATAGAATACAGGAAACTGAGATTAAAGCAATTCGTGCTGCTATTGTTGCTTCCGGTGGAAATAAGACTTTAGCTGCCAAAAAACTTGGAATTCACAGAACTGCATTATATAAAAAGATTGAAAAATATAAGCTTATGGATAGTATATAAATTGATACAGTTTTTAAATAAATGTATCTATAAATCTACATATAGATTATATCAATGAGATACCAAATTCTGAATAATTTACGGAGGACATTTAGGCAATCGTTTGCAGAACTGTATTTGAAAAAGTGTAGTAAAATGGAGACGGAATTTTATAAAATTATGTCATAAATTTCACAAAGTCTATTGATAAATGAAAAAAGTATTGTTATAATTATAACATAGACATTAATTTTAGAGCTAATTTGTATGGCATGATAAGTGCATAGTAAAAAAATAACCTATTTGCACTTTAAAAATTATTTTAAAAAATAGGAGGAATAAAAATGAAAGAAATAGTTATAGCTAGCGGAGTCAGAACACCTGTAGGGACATTCGGAGGGGCATTTAAAGACGTTTCTGCGGTAGAACTTGGGAAAATAGTTGTAGAAGAAGCGATAAAGAGAGCAAATATTAAACCTGATATGATTGATGAAGTTATATTTGGAAATGTTCTTCAGGCAGGCCTTGGTCAAAACGTGGCAAGACAAGTTGCGATACATGCAGGGATTCCGGTAGAGGTACCGTCTTATACCGTAAACAAAGTATGCGGTTCCGGTTTAAAGACTGTTGCATTGGCTGCTCAAGCTATATTAGCAGGGGATGCTGATATAATTGTTGCCGGAGGAACAGAAAACATGAGTCAGGCACCTTACTTATTGAAAAAGGCAAGATGGGGAATGAGAATGGGTAATGGCGTGATTGAAGACTATATGATTCATGATGGCTTATGGGATATTTTCGGTGATACTCATATGGGAATTACGGCTGAGAATGTTGCTGAGAAATGGGGAATTACAAGAGAGGAACAAGACCAATTTTCTCTCAGAAGCCAACAAAGATCGGAAGCTGCAATCAAAAGCGGAAGATTTAAAGATGAAATAATACCTGTATCTGTTCCTCAAAGAAAGGGAGATCCTAAAATAGTTGATACAGATGAACATCCGAGATTCGGTTCAACTATTGAAGGAATGAGAAAGTTAAAACCGGCATTTAAAAAGGACGGAACGGTAACAGCAGGGAATGCTTCGGGAATTAACGATGGAGCGGCTGCTCTTGTTATTATGTCCAAGGAGAAAGCAGATGAACTTGGCATTAAACCAATTGCAACAATTTTATCTTATGCTTCTGCGGGAGTAGAGCCTTCAATTATGGGAACAGGACCTATACCTGCAACGAGAAAGGCTTTGAAAAAAATAAATATGAAAGTTGAAGATATGGATTTGGTAGAAGCAAATGAAGCTTTTGCGGCTCAGTCTTTAGCAGTAGTTAAAGAACTTGGCCTGGACCCGGCAAAAACCAACGTCAACGGAGGTGCTATAGCATTAGGACATCCTATAGGAGCATCCGGAGCAAGAATACTTGTTACTCTTCTGTATGAAATGATGAAGAGAGACTCAAAACTTGGTTTGGCTACTTTGTGTATTGGAGGAGGCCAGGGCATAGCAATGGTAGTTAAAAGGTAAAATATTGGAGGTGCATTGAATGAATAAAGTTGTAACCATAGATGAAGCTGTTAGCCATATTAAAGACGGTATGACTGTAATGGTAGGGGGATTTTTATCTTGCGGAACTCCTCATAAACTAATGGATGCATTGGTAAAAAACGGGGTTAAGAATTTGACGATTATATGTAATGATTCCGGCTATCCGGAATCGGGAGTGGGGAAGCTGATAGTTAACAGACAGGTAAAAACTTTATATGCTTCTCATATAGGTACTAATTCTGAAACGGGAAGACAAATGAATTCTAAGGAATTAGAAGTTCATTTAATTCCACAGGGAACTTTAGCGGAAAGAATAAGAATTGCCGGTGCAGGATTAGGAGGATTTTTAACTCCTACCGGAGTAGGCACCATAGTGGAAGAAGGAAAACAGAAAATAGAGATAGACGGAAAGGTTTATTTGCTGGAATTACCGTTAAAAGCCGATGCAGCATTAATATTAGGACATAAGGTTGATAAAAAAGGCAATATAGCGTATAGAGGAGCTACAAGAAATTTCAATACGATTATGGCTACAGCCGCTGATTTGGTAATAGTTGAAGCAGAAAATCTGGTTGAGGTCGGAGAAATTGATCAAAATGATGTTGTGACACCTGGACTTTTTATAGATTATATAGCATTTGGAGGCGAAAATTAATGGATAGAAGTGAAATAAAGTCTTTAATTGCGAGAAGAGTTGCTAAGGAACTTAAAGATGGAGATGTCATAAACTTAGGGATAGGTCTTCCAACTATGGTTGCAAATTATATACCTCATGATATGGATATTACTTTTCATTCGGAAAACGGATTTATAGGATTGGGTTCTGTCCCTGAGTCAGGAATGGAGGATAAGGATATAGTTAATGCAGGAGGGCAATTTGCCACGGTAAAGAAGGGCGGAGTATTTTTTGATAGTGCTGTGTCCTTTGGAATAATCCGTGGAGGCCATGTAGATGCTACAGTTCTTGGAGCTCTTCAGGTTGATCAGGAAGGGAATCTTGCGAATTGGATGATTCCCGGGAAAATAGTTCCCGGAATGGGAGGAGCAATGGACTTGGTAGTAGGAGCCAAAAAGGTAATAGTTGCTATGGAACATACCGCAAAGGGTTCTCCCAAAATCCTTAAAAAATGCAGCCTTCCCCTTACTGCGGCAAGGGAAGTGGATCTTATTGTTACGGAAATGGGTGTAATAGAAGTAACGAAGGAAGGATTAGTATTAAAGGAAATAAATCCTGAATTTACAATTGACGAAATCAAATCCGTTACTGAAGCGGAATTGATAATTCCGGAAGATTTAAAAGAAATGGAAATTTAACAACTCGGAGGCTCTCCGAGTTGTTTTATTTAAGATTACAGATTGAGAAGAGTTTTTTCAAATCTGTTTATATTTTCTTTTTTGCCTAATATCACTATAGTATCATTTTCTTTTAATATAATGTCAGGATCTATATCAACGAATATTTCTCCGTCTTTGACAATTGCGATGATGTTTAAGTTAAACTTTTTTCTGAGGTCTGCATCTATTATTGTTTTGCCATCAAATTGTTCTGGAATTTTAACTTCGGATATAGCAAATTTACTCGAAAGCTCTATATAATCCAATGTTCGTGAACTGGTCAGTGAGTTTGCAAGACGGATTGCTCTATCCCTTTCCGGATATACTACTTCGGCTCCTATTTTTTTTAGTATTTTCCCGTGTTCTGCACTGATGGCTTTGGAAATAACTCTCGGAACCCCTAGTTCAATTACATTAAGAGTTGTTAATATACTTATTTCAATTTGCTCCCCTATGCACACGATAACAGTTTCGCAATTTTGTATTCCTGCTTCTTTGAGAGTTGCTTTATCCAAATGTGGTGTGACTAAAGCATTCCCTACTTTGTCCTGTATTTGATTTATTTTATCTTCATTACTGTCTAACACCAAAACGTCTTTTCCCATATCCGCAAGGGTTTCAGCAAGAGCAAACCCGAAACGTCCTAATCCTATAACTCCGAAGGGAATAGTCGATTTATATTTTAACATTATAACATCCTCCTATTAACCTATTGTAATTTTTTCTTCGGGATAGGACAGACTGGATGGAGTTCGAGAAAACCATATACACATCATGGTAAGTGGACCGAGTCTTCCGCAAAACATTGTAAAGGATAAAATTATTTTGCTCAAGTCTGCCAGATATGGAGTTATTCCCGTAGATAATCCAACTGTCCCAAATCCGGACACAGTCTCAAAAAGTACTTGTAGAAAAGTATATTGAGGCTCAATAAGACATATTAAAAATGTGTTGAAACATACTAACAAGCCTGCAAGCGTCATAATAACAAATGCTTTTATTATAGATTCTTTAGGTATTTTTCGTTTAAATGCAGTACAATTTTTATTAGCAGATATACTGTATATACTTTTAAATATTACAAAAGCAGTCGTTGTTTTAATACCGCCTCCTGTAGAACCGGGGGATGCTCCTACAAACATCAAAAAAATAAGAGTCAATAATCCGGAGGTAGAGAAATCTCCTAAAGGATAAGTATTAAAACCGGCCGTTCTTGCAGACGTACTTTGAAAAAATGCGCCTAACCAAGAAATATTTTCCGTACATTTTAGAAGAACAGTTCCAAGAGTCAGTAATGTTACGGTCATAGTAATTACAATTTTTGTATTTACGCCGAAAGTTTTAAAAATTTTTTTCTGTTTAATTTCTCTAATAGCATAAAATCCTAATCCTCCAAAGATAATCAGTCCGCAAGTAGTCAAATTCAACAATACATTGTCCTTGTAGGGAGTTAAGTTTTTAAAATCCCCTAAGATATCAAATCCGGCATTGTTAAAAGCGGAAATTGAGTGAAAGATGCTTATACCAAGTGCCGATAGTGGAGAATAATCCTTGGAAAATACTAAAAAACTAAGAAATATGCCGACTCCTTCGAAAAAAAGGGTAGTTGTAATTATTGATTTGACTAATCGTACCATTCCTTGCAGAGAGTTAAGATTCATTGATTCTTTAACTAAAATACGTTCTTTTAGTCCGACGTTTTTCCTTGATAGAAGAATAAAAGCAACACCTATAGAAGCAACTCCCAATCCTCCTATTTGAATTAAAATAGCAACGACCGTTCTTCCGAAAATATTGAATGTATTTGCTATATCAACAGCAACCAATCCGGTAACGCAAACTGCCGATGTAGCAGTAAACAATGCATCGACTAATGTTACAGAAACACCTTCGTTTGACGAAATTGGTAAGTATAATAAAGTTGTTCCTGTTAAAACGACTAAAGCAAATCCTAAAACGATTATTCTTCCCGGACTCATTTTTTTAAAGTTAATCAATGCTTCCTACCTTCCTTGTCATTCAAAATTATTACAATATTATTCATTATTATAGCATATTAATATGGAATATAAAATAGGTAATGTCATAGGTTTAAAAGTATCTTTTCCTGGTAATACTTATACAGTGAGGAAAGGGTACTTTTTTTGAGTAACGATGTTTTGTCCCCCTTTACATTTTGCTGAAAAGTGCTTTTTCCTCTAATGTACCTTTTGGGAGGGGAGAATATGAAATTATTTAAAAGACTTTTATTAATATGTATAATTTTATCAATGGGAATGGTGAATTTTGGAGAGTGTAGGGAAGAAATAGATGATGAAGATATAATACTTCAATCGATGGAAAATATTGGTGCAAGCTTTTTAGAAGAAGATATAAGTATGGGGGGAGAAATAAATCAGTGCATTTTAACAGAAAAAGAGATAAGAATTTTAGGGAAAGAAATGAAAAATGAAATGGGCATAGTGGGTGAAAAAGTTGATGAAAATATGTATTTGCCTGAAGCGGAGAAAAAATCTTATGTAGAAAAATTGATAGCAGAGGAAAAAAGCATTCAGCTTTTAATATGGGGAAAAGATAAAAATGAAAATTCTGCCCTTATAAATATTTCTACATATGAAACTGAAAAAGGAGGTGAAACCTATTTGTTTTTAAATAAAGTAAAAAAAAGTAATAATGAATATTATGACGATATTAAGCTGAAAATGGAAGATATCTTTAAAAAATTTGACTCTGAAGCGGAAATTACTACTTGCGTAATTGGAACTTTTAATGGAAAATTAAATAGACAGAGTCAAGAAAAAAAAATAGATGAAGCTTTAAAGTATATAAAGGGAAATATTGTTGAAAAATATTCGGATGAATCTTTGATATCCGTTTCAGCTTTTTCGCCTGTACTAGGCAAATATATATTTTCAGGCAATAAAAAGATGAATTATAATATTTCTATGAGGTATAATGAATATGAAGACAAAACTTATATATGGATTGGAATGCCAATTATTATACTTGAATACTAAAGGATAAAAGGAGGGATTTTATTGGAGAAAATAGTGGTGGAAAAAAGCCCTCCGTTGAAGGGAAACGTTAGAGTAAGCGGAGCAAAGAATTCAGCACTACCTATACTTGCAGCATCTCTTTTAGGAACGGAAGATATTATCCTTGAGGATGTACCTAATTTAAAGGATGTTGATGTCATATGTGAAGTTCTTACATCTTTGGGAGCAAAGGTAGAGAGGTATGAGGAAGGAAAGATAAAAATCAATTCCGTGAATATTGATAAATATGAGACTCCCTATGAATTAATGAGTAAGATGAGGGCATCTTTCCTGGTAATGGGACCTTTATTGACCAGGATTGGAAAGGCTAAAACTTCGCTTCCGGGAGGATGTGCTATAGGGACTCGGCCTATCGATTTACATTTAAAAGGATTTAGAGCATTGGGAGCAAACATTGACGTAGATCACGGATATGTTGAAGCTTTTGCAGATAAGTTGATAGGAGACAGAATTTATTTAGACTTTCCAAGTGTAGGAGCGACGGAAAACATTATGATGGCTGCGGTTCTTGCTGAAGGAGAAACTACCATAGATAATGCTGCAATGGAGCCGGAAATAGTTGATTTGGCTAATTTTCTAAATAAGTTAGGAGGAAATGTAAAGGGAGCAGGTACCAGTACTATCAGAATTAAAGGAGTAGACAATTTAAAGGGGACTGTTCACTCTGTTATTCCGGACAGAATAGAAGCCGGAACTTTTATGGTAGCAAGTGCTATCACAGGAGGAGACGTTATCATAGAAAATGTTATTCCAAATCATATAAAGCCTATTATAGCTAAACTAAGAGAAGTAGGCTGTGATGTATATGAAAATGGTGATAAAGTAAGGGTTGTAGGAAATACAAAAATAAAAGCGGTGGATGTGAAAACTCTTCCTTATCCTGGTTTTCCTACGGATATGCAAGCTCAGTTTATGGCTCTAATGAGTATAGCTGATGGAACAAGTGTTATCATTGAAACTGTATTTGAAAACCGATTTATGCATGTAGACGAATTAAAGAGAATGGGTGCAGATATAAAGATAGATGGAAGAAGTGCAATTATACAAGGAGTTAATTCCTTGATGTCGGCTCCGGTAAAAGCTACGGATTTAAGAGCGGGAGCAGCCCTTATTTTAGCTGGACTTGTAGCGGATGGCAAGACCGAAATTGATAACGTATATCATATAGACAGAGGTTATGACCATATAGAAGATAAATTTTCCCAACTTGGTGGAAAAATTTATAGAATAGAATATTAAACATAGTATCTTTTTCCCCTGCATAGAATTTAAAGAGACAAAAGAACAAAAAGAGGGGGAAAAGATGAAGAAGTTGGGAATATATTTAATTTTCTTTATTGTAATAATCATTGTTGTCCCTGCGGTTCTTGTAAAAACCATTAATTTTGTGATGAAAGAAGATAAGTTGAATTTGACGGAAGAAAAAGATGAAGAACCGGAGAACAAAGAAGAAGTAAAATTTGATGGTTATATAAAAGTATATGATACAAGAACTCAGGAAGTTTTGAAGATGCCTTTGGAAGACTATGTGAAGGGAGTAGTAGCGGCGGAAATGCCCGCCGAATTTCATGAAGAAGCATTAAAAGCTCAGGCTGTTGCCAGCAGAACTTATGCATTGGAAAGGACAAAGAAATATCCTGCAGGCCATCCGGATCATCCCGGAGCGCCGCTATGTACGGGAGTTCACTGCCAAGCCTACTTAAGTCTTCAGGAATTGGAGGAAGCTCACTCTTCCAAATGGGTGGAGCAATATTGGGGAAAAATTGAAGATGCCGTAGATAGTACTAAAAATGAAGTAATTTATTATGACGGAGAATTGATTGAACCCTTATATCATTCTACCAGCGGAGGAATGACGGAGGATTCGGAAGATGTGTTTGCAGTTAGTTACCCTTATTTAAAGTCGGTTTTGAGCCCTTATGAAGAAGGTGCTCCTAAATTGAAGAGTACATCCACCTTTACAGTGAATGAATTTATAGATAAGATAAAGGAGAATTATCCTGAAGCTAATATTACAAAGGATAATATGGCTGAGAAGATAAAAGTGGTGGAAAGAACGGAAAGCGGTAGAATAAAAAAATTGATGATTGATGGAATAGTTATAGAAGGTAGCAAAATAAGAAGTATATTTAATTTAAATTCTACAAATTTTAAGATAACTTTAAATCTTAAAACCAATACCGTTGAGATTGAAACAACAGGATATGGTCATGGAGTTGGAATGAGCCAATGGGGAGCAAACGGTATGGCGAAACAGGGAAAAAACTATAAGGAAATATTATGTCACTATTATCAGGGAGTAGAAATTGGAACATATAAATAGCTATATAAAAAAGGGAGTGCCGTAAAACTGCTGAATAAGCAGTTAGCGATACTCCCTTTTTTCATAAATTAAAAAGTTAGCTCTAAAAATTGACTGATATTATCCTTAGTTATTTAATTGGTTGTTTAATAAACATATGAATCTAAAAATTTTATTTGCAGGCTCTTAGGAACCTGCATTTTATTTTTTTGTATAAAAACGGTAAATTTTTGCGATAAGAATTTACCATTTAAAACTTTTAATACATATTTTTAATTTTTTTCTAAAAGATGTATTAAATATTTTGTCCTGGCAATACTACCTAATGGAGGTGAAGGTATGAAAAAATGGTTTTCAAATTTAATGGATAAAGATGGATTTTATATAATTTTATTTATTTGTGTTTGCTTAATTGCGACGACTGCCGTTTGGGTTTCTAAAAATAATTCTGTAAAGACAAAAGATGAAAATATTTCAAAGATAAATGAAGATTTTTTTAAAGTGGAAAAGGGTGACGAAGAAGAACCTTCTTTAGAGATCAGCAAGATGGGAAAAACGGACGATGAAGAAGAGAAGAATGATGAAGAAGAACAAAATAAAGATATAGAAAAAGAAGAAGAGAAACAAAATCAAGATCAGGATATTGAAGAAATAATGGAAGATGAAACGGATAAAGGAAAAGAAGATGATGAGACGGAAAAACTTTTTAAAGAATCGGAACCAATTGAAAGTAATACGAATTCTCCTGTTATTCAAAATAATATGCTTCTTCCGTTGGTAGGTACTTTGGGAGTTGATTTCACAGGAGAAGGATTGGTTTATTCAGAGACTTTAGACGAATGGGTAAGCCATCAAGGAATTGACTTATATGCAAAAGAAGGAACTATAGTAAGGGCAAGCCTTGATGGAGTTGTAAAGGATGTATACGACGATGATTTATGGGGAATAACAATAACTATTGATCATGACAATGGAATAGAAACAAGATACAAAAATTTATCTACAGAGAAAATGGTAAAAATAGGGCAAAAGGTTAAAAAAGGAGATCCAATAAGTGGTATAGGGAGGACTGCAAAATTAGAACTTGCAGAGGAACCTCATTTACATTTTGAAGTATTAAAAGAAGGGATATGCGTTGATCCAAAAGATTATTTACCAAACATTCAATAAAAATTCAACCTGTTTTGTGAATATGTTCTATAAATATGAGTTTGAGCATAATTATAAAAAAGAAAGGGAAGAGAAAAATCAAGTTCAAAGGGGGTTAAACATTTGAAAGATTATATAGAAGAAAGGGCATTGAAGGTTGCAAAATACATAATTAGTGAAAAATCAACGGTAAGACAAGCAGCTACTGTATTTGGGGTGAGTAAAAGTACTGTTCACAAAGATGTGACGGAACGGTTGCCTAAAATCAACCCTCTTATTGCTGGCATGGTTAAGCAGATATTAGAAAAAAATAAATCAGAAAGACACATCAGAGGTGGAGAAGCAACTAAAATGAAATACAAAGTTGTTAATAATTAAATAGGTCCTTTTAAGGGCCTTTTAAAATTTTTTGTAAAATTTTATGAGTAAAATAGAGGATTTTTTCTAATTTTATAGAACTTAAATTAGGATAGGATATTTGTGGATATTTGTCGAAAGCTTGTCATAGTTTTTTAAAATAAATTTATTTGTATATAAGATAAAATACTGTTAATATATATATATAAAACACAAAGGAGGGCGTGTTGTATGGCTGCATTTAGAAGCGATTTAGGAATTGATCTCGGTACGGCAAGTATTTTGGTTTATGTAAAAGGAAAAGGAATAGTGCTGAACGAACCTTCTGTGGTAGCTATTGATCAAAATACAAAAAGATTTCTTGCTGTAGGAGAAGAGGCGAGAAAGATGTTGGGACGTACGCCGGGGAATATTATTGCTTTGAGACCTCTTAGAGACGGAGTTATATCCGATTATGACGTTACGGAAAAAATGCTTAAATATTTTATACAGAGGGCTATAGGAAGATTTTTATTTAAGCCAAGAGTTATAGTTGGCGTTCCCAGTGGAGTGACTGAAGTTGAAAAGAGAGCGGTATTGGAGGCGAGCAATCAAGCGGGGGCTGCGAAAACATATCTTATAGAAGAGCCCATGGCAGCAGCAATAGGAGCCGGGATAGATATCACCGAACCTAATGGAAACATGATCGTAGATATTGGTGGCGGAACTACAGACGTTGCCATAATCTCATTAGGAGGAATAGTTGTAAGCAAATCCATAAAAGTAGCAGGAAACGAGTGCGACGAAGCTATTTCAAGATATATTAGGAAAAAACATAATGTAATGATAGGAGAGAGAAGTGCAGAAGAATTAAAAATCAATATTGGTACGGCTTATAAAAAGAATAAAGAAGAATTCATGGAAGTAAGAGGGAGAAATTTAGTAACAGGTCTTCCGAAGACCGTTAATATTTCATCATCAGAGATGCTGGAGGCATTAGAGGAACCTGTGACAAATATAGTGGATTCAGTACATGCGGTTCTTGAAAGAACACCTCCGGAATTGGCGGCTGATATTGCAAATACAGGGATAGTTATGACCGGTGGAGGCTCTTTACTGTGGGGCCTTGATAAGCTTATATCTGAAAAAACAGGAATAGATGCAAGAGTTGCAGATGATCCTGTTTCATGTGTAGCTATAGGGACGGGGAAATCTCTTGACTGGGTTGATGTGTTAGAAAATAGTTTAATGAATGATGATAAGGTTAGGTCTAAATGACTATAATAAAAATTATTTAATCGACGATATACACTAATGAATATTATTAAGGAAGTGATATTTTGAATCGAGGACTATATATTAGTGCAACTTCTTTGATTGCAAATCAAAGAAAAATGGATGTTATTGCAAATAATATTGCAAATATGAATACCACAGGATTTAAAAAAGATATTCCTATAACAGAATCATTTCCTGAAGCTCTTCTTGCAAAAATTAATGACAAGCCTGACTCAGATTTAACGGTCACAGGACAAAACCAAATAACTTATGAAAACCATGGAGAAGTACATATAGCCCATACTGAGAATGGTTATTTTATGATTAGAACGCCTATGGGAGTAAGCTACGAAAAGGATATCAGGTTTATAGTTGATGATGAGGGCAATTTAAGGACATACTATAAGAATGAAAAAGATGAGTACAAAACAGATGGTGAAAATCTTATTTTAGGAAGAGACGGCAATCCCGTAAATGCTCAGGGAAATATAGAAGGTATGTTGGAAGGAATGGTTTATTATCCTAATAGAAATATTATAGGAACTATGAGCGGAGGAGTTAAATTTCATAAGATAGTGTCAGATTTTACTCAAGGGGATATAGTAGAGACAGGAGGAAAAACTGATGTGGCATTGAACGGCTCTGGGTTTTTTAAAGTTCAGGGAGAAGATGGGGAAGTGCTATATACCAGAGACGGTTCTTTTGCAATTAATAATGAGGGCATACTTACTACTTCCGACGGAAGGGAAGTAGTAGGCAGACAAGGACAGATAAATATTAATGGAGATAGTATAGAAATAAGGAAAAACGGAGAAATAGTGGTCGACGGAGCCGTGGTAGACAGCTTGGATATAGTTGATTTAGATAATAAGGAATATTTAAGAAAAGTCGGTGATAATTTATACCGAATGTTGGATGGTGTGAACGGAGAGGAAATTCCTTTTGAGGGAGAAGTAATGTCAGGTTGCTTGGAGAGCTCTAATGTAGATTCTATAAAGGAAATGGTTAATATGATAAGTTTATTGAGAAATTATGAATCCTGTCAAAAGGCAGTAAGAACTCAGGATGAAATGTTGGAAAAGGCAGCAAATGAAATAGGAAGAGTATAGAAAAGGAGGACTAATTAATATGCGTTCGTTATGGACAGCGGCAACTGGGATGAAAGCACAGCAATTAAATATTGATGTCATATCTAATAATTTATCGAATGTAAATACTACCTCATATAAATCACAAAGAGCAGAATTTAAGGATCTGTTTTATTCTGCGCTTAAAAGAACAAATATTGAAGACGATCAGGGCAGACCTGTAAATTTGGAAGTTGGTCATGGAGTTATGACTTCGGCTACAAAGAGAGATTTTGAAAATGGAAGTTATATTGAAACTCAAAATGATTATGACGTTGCCATTGATGGAGAAGGATTTTTTGGGATAATGCTTCCAAACGGAAATGTAGCATATACAAGAGACGGAAGCTTTAAATTGAGTGTTGACGGAGATGAAGGGAAACTGGTTACCTCGGAAGGATATAGTGTATTATCCGAAGATGATGATGAAATAATCATAGAAGATGGAATGAAGGACGTAAACATAGATAATCTTGGATATATAACAGCCGTAGATGAGGATGGAGAGAATGTTGATATAGGGAGATTAAAATTAGTTAAGTTTATGAATCCAGAAGGACTTTTGAGTAAGGGAATGAACCTCTATGAAGCAACTTCAGCTTCGGGAGAAGAAATACCGATAGAGGCTGAAGAAATGGAAAGCAATATCATACAGGGATATTTGGAATCTTCCAATGTTCAGGTAGTAGATGAGATGGTAAAGATGATTACAGCTCAAAGGGCCTATGAAATAAATTCCAAGACAATTCAAGCGTCTGATGAAATGTTACAGATGGCCAATAATTTGAAGAGATAGTTGAGGTGATCGTATGGAGACTGTTCCCATAGATAATATTAAAATAACTTCAGATGAAAATGTTTTGGCCAAAAGGGCTGAAGCATTAAAAGACGATGATGATAAGCTTATGGATGTATGCAAAGATTTTGAAAGCATATTTGTTTATACAATGTTTAAAAAAATGAGAGACACAATTCCTGACGGGGGATTGGAAGAAAAAAGCATGGGAAGAACAGTATTTGAGGATATGTACTTGGAGGAAGTAGCTAAAGAAGCAAGCAGCCAAAATAATGGTATTGGTATTGCTAAAATGATGTACGATCAATTTAAAAGGGGAGATATAAAAATTTAGGAGGTTGTTATGGGAAGAAAGATACTATGTTTTTCTTTGGTATGTGCTCTTATATTTGGAGTATTTAGCGTAGGGTACTGTCAGAAAAATAGTTTATCTAAGAAGGAAATAGAAAGAATTGTGGGAGAAGTAGCAAGAAAAAGAGGAATACCGAGTGTAATACTTAAATCAGTTGCAAAAACCGAAAGTTCCTTTACACAGTTTACGCCATCGGGGAAAATATATGCAAGCCGAGGTGGTAATATTGGTATTATGCAGGTAAGATCAAATGCCTATAACTTAAAAAAATTGCAGGAGGATCCAGTATATAATATTGAAGCCGGAGCAGATGTGCTTCTTGCTAAATGGAAATATGCAAATAGTAAAATGCCTCAAATAGGCAATATGGATCCTAATATATTGGAACATTGGTATTTTGCCCTTTGGGCTTATAACGGACTTTTAAATAGGAACAATCCTAATCAGAGCAGTAATACATATCAGGATAAAATATATAAGACGGCACAAAAAATTTATGGAGTGAAAATTAGCTCGATTGATAAGAAAAGCCTTCCTAAGAAAGGGATTCCAGGCAAAAATATTAAGTTAGAGACTCCCGCAAAATTTCACGAAGGAGATATCATTAAATATAAAATAGGAGATGTAGTATTAGCAGACGGCAAAGAACAACTTCTTCTTCTTAACCAGCCATCCGGAAAAGAAGTAGGGAGAGTAGACGATAAAACAAAGTTAACTATAATTGAAGGACCAAAATTAAAGAACGGATTTTATTTTTATAAAGTAAAGAATAAAGAGAAAAATAAAGAAGGATGGATATATGGAAATTGGATTAAGATTGTGAATAAATCCTCTTAATATGTTAATAATTTTAAATAGAAGTTTTATTTAGGAGGATGAGCTATATGAAAAGAAGAGGTTTTTATACGCTGTTAGCTATATTTTTAACAATATTTACTATAGGAGTAATAATAAAAATATAATAAAGTAAAAAAGGTTAAAAAGAATAAAACCGTAAGAATTTTAAAATTCTTACGGTTTTATTCTTTTATTATTTTACAGCTGGCTTTTCAAACGCAGGTTTTATTTGATAAGTAATATTATCACCGTTTACTGTAAATTCTCCGATCATAATATTATAAATATCCTGTGGATTTTTTGCTTCCCGAGAGTCAAATTCAATATATCGTATGCC